>NZ_JACJIQ010000007.1:0-271320 GCF_014138425.1 Rufibacter ruber | reverse complement strand
ATTTTGAGGCTTTAATGACCTTTGGTTCCTTTCCCCTCCCTTGCCTGGAGGCTTCGCCATTATAAAAGCAGAAAATAATCCAATGACGGATTAACGGCTGGTATAAACGACGGCCTTGGCCGTCGGCCGAAGGCTGAAGTTTATGCGTTGTTGGGCGGAGGCGTTCTTTTAAGCTGCCACCCGCGTTTCTCTTTTCTGTTTTTGACCTACTTTTTGAAAAACAGCCCGAAAACGCAAAAACGAAGCGTTAGACGAATTCTTTATCCATCCGTTTTTGGTTTGATTTCCGGAAAACAGGCCGGAAACGCAATCAAGTCCGTCGGTTTGCGCGTGTTACCGATAAATTCTTTAAAAGCATTTTGCGTCAATTCCTCTTTTGCGACTTCTGCTACTTTTGCAACACTTTCTGGTCAAAGTCGGGCGGCGTTCCTTTTCTTTTGCCAAGGTAATCTAAGAACTTTTGCCGAATTTCTTCTGCGACTTTTGCAGATTTTATCTGCGAGGAAAGTCGGTTTCATTTACGCACACATCTGATTTTTTTGCCTTTCAAGCCGCTAAATCATTTCTTCGCTTACGCCCAACGGTTAGTATATGCAAAGCCCGCAGCGGAGCAAGGGTTTTGTATATACATTGTTATGCAACGTTATTATTTATCAGGTTAATAACATAATCAATTCTCGTTCCTACCATGATTTTCTCATCTTTATGATACTCAATCATAATCCCAATTAATTTTACTGGCAAGACTAGATTGTTGCTGTCAGGAATATAATTATCTGTTAAGATTCTGGGGAAAAACCACAATGGGCAACCACTAATACCATAAGGGTCAGGACCTGTTAGAATCATATTTGACCCAAATGTTAGGATTTTTTCTTTGTCATAATCTAACACAATGTTTGCTTCTGGAACAAATCCTTTATCTTGAATAGGCTTAGTAAGTTCCTTAGTTTTTGTGGTAAATAAAAAAGGGTCAGTTATTATTTTATCGGTTTTGTATTTCCAAGTAGTTTTTGAGGATGGAAATCCGCATAAAAAGTATTGGGGCTTTCCTATGTTGTCAGTAATGGAATGATTTAATAACAAAATATTCTCTTCCAGGAAAACAAAATGTTCATTGGCAATTATTATGGATTGTTCATCTAATTCTAAAAATGAAAAATCGAATTTGTCATTTTCCCTCTTTTCATTGATGACCGATGTGAGTTTTCCTGCAAATCTAAGCTCAGAACCATCCTTCAGAATGTAAATATCCTTATCATCTGAAACATGAGCTGCAGTAATCAAAAAATGTTTATTGCTTATCTTAATAAAAAAACCAGTCCCGAAACCTTTGGGGATACCCTTTTCTCCAGTTTTATAAAATTGGCAAAGGGAACGTAGAATTTGTTTACCAGTGTTAATGGTTATTTCATTAAAAAATTCACTCGTAGATATAATCATATAAATTTAATGTTGCATAACTACCGTATAACCGTACCTATTACGTTTATTACCACTATAGGCGAAGATTGACCGTTTCCGCCTTCGTTGCGTCTGTGGCGGGTATCCAGCATCAAGGTACAGAATACGCGCAACTTCTGCAAGTTCAAGAAAAAACTACTCCTCAGACTAATTTTAAGCACTTTCCCCTTCCAATTCCTATGACTGCGGGGGCAGGAAAATGCAGGGGAGGGGACCGTAGCCGTAAGTTATCCGGATAAATTACGGCTACGGCAGGGGCGGCTGATTCCCGTTTTGGCGCTATTTTTCTGAAAACAGCTCCAAAACGGGTTTTGAAGGGGTACTTTCGCTTGTGAGAAGCTAGTAGAAAGAACCGCGTTGAACCACTAGCGCTGAACAAGCAAAAACCAGTATCTTTGCCCTAATGAAAATTGGAATCATCTTCGGGGGGCCATCCCGGGAGCGCGAAATCTCTTTCGCCGGTGGCCGAACCGTCTTCGATAATTTAGATAAATCCCTGTTTGAGGCCGTACCGGTGTTCGCTGACAGCCTGGGGAACTTCATTCTGCTGGACTGGCACTACATCTACAAAGGCACCATCCGGGATTTTTACCCGCCGGTAGAGGTTGTGCCACCTACAGAGCATGGGCTGCAGATGTACCTGGAGTCGCTGGGGCAGCTGAGCGAGCAGGAGCTGGAGGAAATAGCCGCCAAAGTGGGCCTGCGCATCTTCCCGCACCAGTTCCGGCAGCTCTTCGACTTCGCCTTTTTGACTCTGCACGGCCCGTACGGCGAAGATGGCAGCATCCAGGGCTTGCTGGAATGGTACGGCATTCCGTATTCCGGTTCTGGTATTTTGCCTTCGGCCATAGGCATTGACAAGATAGCGCAGAAGGCCTTGCTCCAGCAGCACGGGTTTGCTACACCAGACTACCGTATTCTGAGCTCGCAGGAGTGGCACCGCTCCCAGGACCGCGCCGCCTTGCTAGATGGGTTAGTGGCAGACCTGGGGTTGCCGCTGGTGTTGAAAGCGCCGCACCAGGGCTCGTCCATTGGCGTGTCCATCATCAAGGAAAAAGACCTCCAGCTGTTTGAGGAGGCGGTGGCGCGCAGCCTGTTCTCCATCACCCTGCAGCGGGACGAGTGGAGCAGCAAGAGCCCCGCGCAGCAGCTGAACTTTGTCAAGACGCTCACTGATATCCGGGAGGGCATTGGCTTGCCGGTACAGACCCAGACGGGCGAACTGGTGTATGCCCCTGAAGAACTGCTCACGCTACTTTCGGCCAGTTTTGGCGAAAACGGCCCGGAAACGCTCACCCTCACCAGTGTGGAGAGCGAGACGCAGGTGCTCATAGAGGCCTTTATCAACGGCCGTGAGTTCTCCTGCATTGTGGTGCAGGACCAGCAGGGGCAGCCCATAGCGTTGCCGCCCACCGAAATCAGAAAAGGCGGCGAGGTCTTTGACTACCGCTCCAAATACCTGCCTGGCCTTAGCCGCAAAATCACACCCATTGATTTGCCCACTGAGCAGATCCAGCAGATACGGCAGGAGTGTGAGCGCCTGTACACCAGCCTGGGCTTTAACGTGTACGCCCGCCTGGATGGCTTTATCACCGAGGCCGGCCAGATTTTCCTCAACGACCCCAACACCACCAGCGGCATGCTGCCGTCTTCGTTCTTCTTCCACCAGGCCGCTGAGATTGGCCTGAACCCGTCACAGTTCCTGACCTACATCATCAGAACCTCTATGGCAGAGCGGGTGAAATCTGGCAAGAACACCGCGCACCTGATGTCGCTCCTGAAAAAACTAGATGCGGCCATGGCCGATGAGCGCGCCCACCGCCATGACAAACTGCGGGTAGGGGTGATTATGGGCGGTTACTCCTCTGAGCGTCACATTTCAGTAGAGAGCGGCCGCAACATCTATGAGAAACTGGCGTCGTCTACCAAGTATGAGCCCATCCCTATCTTCCTGACCGGAGATGACCACACGCACCAACTGTACCAGATTCCTATCAACATCATGCTGAAGGACAACGCTGATGACATCAAGGAGAAGATTGAGGCCTCTGAGGCGGGCGTTCCTACCCACCCGGTGCTGGCGCAGATCAAAGAAGAGGCCCAGGGCATCACCAAGCTGTATGCGGGCAATTCCCTGCAGAAGCCGCAACGCCTGTCGTATGAGCAGCTGAGGGGCCTGGTAGACGCCGTGTTCATTGCCTTGCACGGCCGCCCCGGTGAAGACGGGGTGCTGCAGACAGAGCTGGAGAAATTCCATATCCCGTACAACGGCTCCGGTATACAAAGCTCTCAGATCACCATCAATAAGTTTGAGACCAATAAGATTCTGCGGGAAAACGGGGTGCACGTGGCTGAGCACATGCTGGCGTTCAAAAAAGACTGGCAAGAAGACCGTAACGCTTTCTTCCGGCGCATAGAGGCGAATTTCAAGTACCCGTTCATTGCCAAACCGGCAGATGACGGCTGCTCCTCTGCGGTGAAGAAGATCAAGACCCGGGAGGAACTGGAGGCGTTTGCAGAGCTGATCTTCAGAAATTCAGTGGAGATACCAGAGACGCCGGCGCGGGTGCTCAAACTAAGCTTCAAGGAAGAAGTACCGTTGAAGGGGTATTTCCTCATTGAGAACCTTATCTCCAAAGAAGGCGCCAGGCATTTTCTGGAGATCACGGGCGGGCTGCTCACCAGCTATGGGCCAGACGGGAAAACCCACTATGAAATATTTGAGGCCTCTGAGGCGTTGGCCGAAGGGGAGGTGCTGAGCCTGGAGGAGAAGTTCCTGGCAGGGGAGGGGCAGAACATCACCCCGGCCCGCTACGCCCGGGACCCTGAGGAGCGCCAGCGCATCTCAGACCACGTGAAGCAGGATTTGAAACGGGTGGCAGAAATTCTCCGGATAGAAGGCTATGCCCGCATTGACGCTTTTGTGCGCGTGTTTGAAGACGGCAAAGTGGAGACTATCATCATTGAGGTGAACTCGCTGCCCGGCATGACACCGGCCACCTGTATCTTCCACCAGACCGCCATCAACGGCTACAAACCTTATGATTTCATAGACCGCATACTGCAATTCGGTATGGAACGCACTAAAAAAGTTATTTCATAATACGTAGATGAGTAAGCTCCTGAAAGCCCAAACCGCGGGTGATTTGTTTAAGCACCTGGCCATCATGCTGGCCATTGTGCTGCTCCTGATGTTCCTGTTCTTTTTTGTGTACCTGCCCAGCACCACTAACCACGGCGAGACCATCACGGTACCCAAGATCACCGGCATGAGCGTAGAAGAACTGGAAGACTTCCTGGGCGACAAAGACCTGAACTTCTACGTGAATGACTCTACCTACCAGCAGGGCATGGCGCCCTTCACGGTCATCACCCAGGATCCCAAGCCGGGGGAGAAGGTGAAGCAGGGCCGCAAGATCTACGTGAGCATCAACATGAAAAACCCGCCGCTGATCAAGATGCCTAAGCTCATTGGCGGCTCAGTGCAAAATGCTGAGATGATTCTGAAGAGCTATGACCTGAATCTTGGCGAAATCAAATATGTGCCAGACCTGGCCCAGAACTCAGTGCTGCGGCAGTACGTGAACGGTCGGGAGATACAGCCGGGAGATCCTGTGGCCAAAGGGTCACGTGTAGATTTAGAGGTGGGAGACGGGCTGGGGAATACGCAGCTGGAGGTTCCTTCGTTAGTAGGAATGCCCATAGATGAGGCTACCATGGTGGTGACCGGTCAGGGCCTTAAAATTGGGGCCGTGATTTACATGGGTGCCCCCAACGGCGAAGCCGATGGAACCGTATTAAAGCAACGACCGGTGGCGGGTGAAGGCGCCATGATCAGGGCGGGAGAACTCATTGACCTTTGGGTGGCCGGTCCGCAACCGGTAGCACCCGTACAATAAACTAAACCTCATGCGCCAACGGCTGACACTCTTTTTAATAGCACTATGCTGGGGATGGTCAGCCCAGGCCCAGGTTTTTTCACCTCTCACCCAGGACCCTTCCCGGGCCCGGCAGTTGCCACACAAAAGGAAGCCCACGGCAGATCCCCTTCCCCTCGCGGACGGTGATACGCTGGGGCTTCCTTTTTTTGATGACTTTGCGAAGGGGGAAGGCAGCCCTGACCCGGCCCGGTGGGTAAACCGGGGCGGGGCCTATGTGAGTGACCGGTACGCTAAAAAGCCGCCTACTGTCTTTGCCGCTACTTTTGACGGTTTTGATGCCAACGGTGTTCCCCGGGGCGGGTTGTCGGCAGTAGGGCTAAATGACACGCTTACCAGTAAGCCGTTGCTCCTGGGCCGCTTTCAGCCCCAGGATTCTCTCTACCTCAGCTTTTACTGGCAGGCGGGCGGGCTTTTAGATGCTCCCAATTATTCTGGGGGGGGCAATTATTACCTTCGGCTGGAGTTCAAAGAGGCCACTGGTGGCTGGCAGCAGGTGTGGGAGCAGCGGGGCACCGGCAGAAGCACAGAATTTGCGGCGGTGATGGTGGTGTTGAAAGAAAACGGGTTCCTGTATGACGGCTTTCAATTCAGGTGGGTGAGCGGCGGCGGCCAGAACGGTTTGCGGGATGTATGGCACGTAGATTATGTGTTTCTGGACAAGAACCGCAGAAAAGGCCAGCTGCAGGTGGCAGATGTAGCCTTCACCTCCCAGCTGCCGTCTTTGCTCAACCGCTACACCGCCATGCCCGTCTGGCATTTCTCAGACAACCCCGGCGGTGAGCTACGGCAGCAGGTGGGGGCCCAGTTTGTGAATTACAGCGGTGTGCCGGCGGCCATCAGCTGGCGGGCCTTTGCCCGGAATCTGACCACAGGGGCTGTAGACACCTTCCTTCGCGGTAGCGCCCCCGTAGCCGGGAACGCACAACAAACCATTGCCGGCGTACCGTCTGCCGCTTTTTTAGGCACCCAGAGCACCCCGTTTTCTGTTCAGACCACGCAATTCCTCAACACCAAAGAGCCGCTCCTGCACACGCTTTACAATGACACGCTCACCCGGCAAACTGATCTGCATGATTATTTTGCCTATGATGACGGCTCGGCCGAGGGGACATTAAGCTTCCCCTCCTCCAGCGCAGTGAATGTAGCCTATCAGTTTGACCTGACTAAACCCGACCGGGTGAAACGGGTGCGGCTTTTCTTTACCGGTGCCAATACTCCCGGCACAACCCTTTACCTGCGTATCTGGGGAGACCAAAACGGGAGACCAGCAGACCAGCCTTTGGTAGAGCAGCCGTTTTCAGTGCCCCCGGCAGACCAGTTCAACAACTGGTTGGATATAGAGCTCACGCAACCCATAGCGGTGCAGGGGCGCTTCTACGTGGGCTACCGCCAACCGGCGGGGGCCACCTTCGTCAACATCGGGTTTGATTTAAGTGAAGACGCAGAAGGGAAAATGCTTTTGCTCAGAGGCACCACCACCTCCTGGGAAACCCTGACTGGCCTGGGGGGAGCCTTAATGATCAGGCCGGTCATGGCCGGTACCATAACCTCTGCCGCAGAAGAAATTGCCAGTGCGGCGCCTTTCCTTTTTCCAAACCCTGCCAGTGACTGGCTCAAGGTGGGGCAGAAGGCTGAGCGGCTGGAGGTATATTCCTTAACCGGGCAGCTAGTGCAGGTCTGGCAGCAGGTACGGGCGGGGCAGCAACTTTCTTTGGTACATCTGCCTGCTGGTTTGTACCTTGTCAAGGCAATCAACGGAACCCAAGTAAGAACCTCTAAACTAATTCTACAAAGATGATCACTTCTGATATCACTGCCGCAGAACTGAAGCAGCGCCTGGCCAACCACGAGACCCCGGTTATTCTTGATGTGCGCGAACCATGGGAACATGAGGAGCAAAGCATTCCCGGGAGCATCCTTATTCCCCTTGGCTCGCTGCCAGAGCGCATGTCTGAGCTGGAAGACTACAAAGAGCAGGAAGTACTGGTGCACTGCCGGTCAGGCAAACGTTCTGCCACGGCCCAGGCCATGATGCAGCAACAGGGCTTTAAACATGTGCGCAATGTAGAAGGCGGCATGCTGGCGTTTAACGAGGCACAGTAACTTCTGCCTGCTGCTTTCCCGTTTCGGGGCTGTTTTTCCAGAAACAGCCCCGAAACGGGATTTGTGGTAAAAGCTGAACCGCCTGGCCTTCTGAGTTAAAGCGGGAGAAGGGAACTGCAGTAGTCCTGCACAGTTAGGCGCTGTTTACGGTTTTACCATGTGAATGTGGTCAATGCCGTCTTCAACATACACCTCACCCGTCTGCACAAAGCCCAGGCTTTCATAGAACTTTTTAGCGTACAGCTGAGCCCCAATTTTAATCGGCCCCTGGCCGAAGAGCGCATACATCTGGTCAATGGATGCTTGCATGAGTTTCCGGCCCACGCCCGTGCCCCGCACCATCTTGCTGGTGACTACCCGGCCTATAGACATCTCTGCGTAGCTCACGCCTGCCGGTACCAGTCTGGAAGATGCCACTAGTTCGTCCCGCCCATACAGGAGCAGATGGTAGCAGTGCTGGTCTTTGTTATCCAGATCCAGAAAAATACACTGCTGCTCTACCACAAACACATCACTCCTGAGGCGAAGGTTCTCATATAGTTCATGAGGGGTAAGCGCAGCAAACTTCCTGCAGACAATATTTAATTCCATGGGCGGGTGGTAACGGGTAAAAGACAAACGTAAGAAGGCATTTTGACTTCATGAAGCACGGGTGCCTTTTAACCACTGCACGGCTGCGGCTTCATCTTTGAAATTCCTGAACTCAAAGGCCAAATGGGAATCTCTGACTATGGCGTGTACCCGCTCCTCGCGCGCTTCATCTGTGCTGACAATGCGGGCAAGCTTCTTAAGTTTGGTGGGGAACAGGTTGAGCAAAAAGACGTTACTTACAGCCTGGTGCTGCTCTATGGTTACCTGGGTGGTGGCCTGGCTGGGATTCACCAGCAGGTAGGAGATGTTGCGGGTAATGATGGTTTTCACCACCAACCGGAAACCCTCGTTGATATTTTCTAACGTGAGCGTCTGGGAAGGGGGGCAGTGCACAAACAGAATATCAGTCAGAGGCTCATATTCAATTTTGAAGTCATTCCCCGTTTGAATTGTTTCTCTGTCTGGCGACTGCATACGTCTGGAGTTTTCATTGAGCCTGCCTAGCATTCTGTTTTGCAGCGCAAACGAAAATTGCACGCTAAGCTTTTTGAGCCTGTATAACTTTTAAAACTGGTAAGCGATAAAGTAAGCGTACTGCGTAGGGGCAAGTTTAAAATATCTTTATTAGTCTTGAAAACGCCAAGAAAGAACCTTCGTTCCCCGTTTTTTGGACCTGTAGCACTGTTACGCGGTTCCAAAACTGCTTCCGGAGAACCTTTCTCTGGCACTATTCGCCGGTAGATCAAAATGTACTAATGCTCTAAGCAGATTTTCAATTCAGCAGCAGCGCCATTAAACAATTACTGGGTGATTTCAACCTTTTCTTCCAGCCAATGGCAGCAGAAAAGGCTCACTTTTCACATGTTCACTGTAGACAAACCGTTGATCAGGCGGGGGAAATGACAACGGGTAAAGGCGGTTCTCTTGTTAAACATACATTTATATAAGAGAATAAAAAAGGACTTACGTTTTACGTAAGTCCTTGATGCTGAAGTGGGCCCACTTGGAATCGAACCAAGCACCTACTGATTATGAGTCAGTTGCTCTAACCGAATGAGCTATAGGCCCGTCCAAACCGTTCTTTGATTTGGTGGTGCAATTTTACAAATTTGTACCGCAAAACACAAAACAAAACCTTTTAAACTGTGAATTTTTCTTCCATCAAGAATATCATCTTTGACCTGGGCGGCGTGATTATCAACATTGACTATGCCCTGAGCACAGATGCCCTTAAAGCTTACAGCAAAACCGCAGACCAGGTAGATTTCAGCCAGAAGGCTCAGTCTGAGCTGTTTGACCTCTATGAGCGGGGAGATATCACCTGCGCTGAGTTCCGCGATGGCCTCCGGAGGGAATATGACATTGAAGCCACTGACGAACAGATTGATATGGCCTGGAACACCATGCTGCTGGACATTCCGGCTGAGCGCATTGAACTGCTGCGATCCCTTAAGAAACATTACAAGCTATTTCTGCTCAGTAACACCAACGCCATACACATGAAGGCGTTCAACCAAACCGTGCAAGACTGCTTTGGCATGCCCAGCCTAGACAGCCTCTTTGACAAACCCTACTATTCGCACCTGGTGCGCAGGCGCAAGCCCGGGGCAGAGGTGTTTGAGCAAATCCTGGCTGAGAATGGCCTCCAGGCAGAAGAAACCCTCTTCATTGATGACAGCATTCAGCACATAGAGGGGGCAAAGATGGTAGGGTTGCAGACCCTTCACCTGGCACCGCCGCTCACCATCAACCAGGCGTTAAAAGACGCACTTCCCGCCCAGGATGCGTAAGGCCGCCCTGCACGGTGTGCTGTTTCTGCTCACGCTGGTCACCACCACCATGGCGGGGGCCGAGTGGCGGTACGGCAAATCCTTCTCCTACGGCCCTGACGGTTTCTCCTGGATCCCGTTGATCTCCTGGGAGGAAATAGGGGGCGGGCTGGTGTTCTCCCTGGCATTTCTGGGCTTTCTCACGGTGCATGAGTTTGGGCATTATGTCACGGCGCGGTACTACCGGGTACGGGTTACGCTGCCGTACTACATCCCGGTGTGGCTGGGCTTTACCTTCGGGATTGGGACCATGGGCGCCTTTATCAGGATCAGGGAGCGTATCTTCTCCCGAAAGGAATTCTTTGACATTGGCATTGCCGGGCCGCTGGCGGGTTTTGTGGTGGCGGTGGGGCTGCTCTGGTACGGGTTCACCCATTTACCCCCGTTAGAGTACCTGTATGAGATTCACCCGCAGTACCGGTTGTGGGGCGAAAACTACGCTGCCTACGCCTACCGCAGCGCCGAAGACATTTCTCTGGGCAAGAACCTTCTGTTCTGGCTGTTTGAGCAGACCGTGGCTGATCCCACCCTGCTGCCCAACCGCTACGAGGTCATGCACTACCCCGTCTTGTTTGCGGGCTTCCTTGCCTTGTTCTTTACCGCCCTGAACCTGCTCCCAATTGGGCAGTTAGACGGGGGGCACATTCTCTACGGACTGCTGGGCTATGAACGGTTCAACCGCCTGTCGCCGCTGCTCTTCACCCTTTTTATCTTCTATGCCGGTCTGGGGCTGCTGCCCCTTGACGGCAACTGGGCCGCGAACGGGTGGCTGTACGGGGGGTATGTGGTGTACCTGCTGGTGGTCTTCCGGCCGCTGTTCCCAGAGGCGAGGCGCGGTTTTCTGGTAGCGGCCGGGGTGCTGTGTGCCCAGGCGGCCTGCGGCCTGCTCTGGCCCCAGGTGCAGGGGTATAACGGCTGGCTAGTGTTCGGGCTGCTGCTCGCCCGGTTCATGGGAATTTTCCATCCGCCTTGCCCCAATGAGGAGCCCCTGAGCAAAGGCCGCGTGTGGCTGGGCTGCCTGGCCATGGTGGTGTTTATGCTCTGCTTCAGTCCCGCCCCCTTTCTTATTGATTAGCCCCCCTTCTGTTTTGGGCCTGTTTTCTCAAAAACAGGCCCAAAACAGAAAAAGCTTTGAAAGCCGGAAAACTAACGGCACCAGAAGGCCCCGCAGAACGCCCCATTTTGTTCCGCCGGGCATTTTGCGTAGAAAGCACAGGGGGGCCACCGCTCCTGGCCAAAGGCAAATTGACAGTTGACGAGGGCAGGAGGAATGGAGCGGGCATCCTTAACAATTTGTTAACTGCGCCTCAGCCAGATTAGAAGTACCTTTATAAACTAATCTGGTGCGTATGAAAATTATAAAACCCAATATGGCTGTGGCCGAATTAGAGCCTGCCATGCAGGATGTGATGGTTCTGACCGGCGGGTATGTCACCAATGAGTTCCCCCTTCCCTGCAGAACGCTGGAGAAATTTGCCTCTTCGGCCAACCCGGTCCAGATTGATTTCTACCTGAATGAGGCCAATCAAATCATCACCTTTCATTACAGGTACAGACTGAGCCTGGACCGGACCATCAGGGCCATTGATTGTTTTACAGACTTCACAACAGACCAGGTGAACAAAATCCTGCAGATTCTGCTGGGAGAAATCAGAAGTCATTGAGGCGCCTGTGATGGGCGAAAGGGCCGCCTCCTGTTTTTGGCCTGTTTTAAGAAAAACAGCCTGAAAACAGAAATCACTGGCCTGTTTTGCTCTGAGGCCACTTGCACTGATTTATCATTTTTTGAACAGGGCGGGCGGCAGAAAGAAAAAGGTGTGGGTATTTAGAAAAACCCTAGTACTTTTAAGGCTTCACTAAAAAGGAAGAGAATGGCAACTGAAAACGAAAAACAAGCCTTGTTTCAGGAAATAGAGCAGGAACTTACGCAGAAAGGTTTCAAAATAGCCTCTCAGGACCAAACCCGCCCGTGGGGAGGTTTTTTTGTGATGGACGAAAGCCAGGCGCAGGAGTTCGCCAACACCTACTTTGACGGCATGTCTGTAGAAGACCTAAAAATCTCTGGAAAACTGAGCCCCAAAATTTTAGTGGTGGCCCCTAACAAGCGTCTTTCCTGGCAGTACCACCACCGCCGCGCAGAAGTTTGGAAAGTTATCAGAGGAACTGTGGGCGTAGTGGTTAGCCCCACAGATGAGGAGGGGGTGTTGCAGGAGCACCAGGAAGGTTCCCTGATCACGCTGCAACAGTCAGAGCGGCACCGGTTGGTGGGATTGCAGGACTGGGGGGTACTCGCCGAAATCTGGCAACACACAGATGCCGGTAACCCTTCAAACGAAGAGGATATTGTACGCGTGCAGGACGATTTTGGGCGGTAAGAACCCATAGGTCCTTACAATATAAAATGCGTTTTCGGGCTGTTTTTGGTAAAACAGCCCGAAAACGCATTTTGCATATCCGGCTCCTTAAAGCGGTACGTGGTTCAGTTCATTCACAGACGCTTCGCCTTGATCCCACTGGTTGAGGTTGTACAGGGTGGTGTCTGCAATGTTGCGGAGTGCGGTTTGGGTAAGGAAACCCTGGTGGCCGGTGATGAGCACGTTGGGCAAGGCCCTCAGCGTCTCAAAAAGGTCGTCATGGAGGGGCTGGCCAGAGAGGTCTTTGAAAAACAGAGGCTTCTCTTTCTCATACACATCTAAGCCGGCTGCCCCCACTTTGCCGCTTTTCAGGGCTTCCACCAGGTCTTCGGTATTGATCAGGCCGCCGCGGCTGGTATTGATGAGGTACACCCCGTCTTTCATCTGGGCTATGGTTGCCCGGTTGATCAGGTAATGGGTGGCTTCATTGAGGGGCGCGTGCAGGGAGATGATGTCAGACTCATGGAGCAGTCTCTCCATAGAAACCTGCTCAACGGGAGCAGCGGCCGCTGTGACCGGCACCACGTCATACACCAGCACTCTGCAGCCAAAGCCGTGCATGATCCTTGCCACAATGCCGCCAATCTTGCCCATGCCAATAATGCCCACTGTTTTACCGTGCAGGTCAAACCCAATGAGGTTGTCCAGGCTGAAGTTGTTCTGTTCAATCTGGGTATGCGCCAGCACCAGTTTCCGGTTCAGGGCCAGCAGCAGGGCCACCGCGTGCTCGGCAATGGCGTACGGTGAATAGGCCGGCACACTGGCCACCCGCATCTTCAGTTCCGTGGCTTTGGGCAGGTTTACGTGGTCAAACCCCGCAGAACGCAGCGCCACGTAGTGCACCCCCAACACATGCAGTTTTTCCAGCACATGTAAACTGGCGTCGTCTGAGGTGAACAAAGCCACCGCCTTACTCCCCATGGCCTTGGCGGCATTTTTCAGGGAAAGGGTTTCCGGGATAAACTGGAGCTGATGGCGGCCCTGGTTTGCCTGCAAGAGAAATTCCTGCTCAAAGGCGTGGGCGCTAAAGACGTTAACGTGCATACTAATGGGTTTTATTGGAAGAGGAGCCGGCAATCTCGGCTTTTTCTTTTAAATATTAAACGCTGCCTCTTTTTTCTGAGTTAAGGGTTTGGGCTTTTTAAAAGGGGTTTCAGGCAGGGCTAACAGCGGAAGGTTGCTTTCAAAGGCTAGCTGGGTAGAAACGCTTTTATGGAACAGGGTTTCCAGGAAACCACGCTTTTCAATGGCCACGGCCACCACGTCTACCGGGTTTTCTCTGGTGAAGGCGTTAATTCCCTCCACCACGTGGCCCGCTTTCAGCTGGCTGATCTGGTACGGCTTACGGGTGAATTCTTTGGCAATTTCAGCCACTATCTGGCCGTCTGCCACCATGTCCAGCTGGTCTTCTGCCTTTACGTTCAGCACGTGCACCTGGGTATCAAACGGTTCAGTTAACTGGAACAGCTGCTGTAAATATACGTGCTCTTCTTTCTCAAAATCAGAGGCATATACTAGTTTCTGGAATCCGGTAAAGGTGGCCTTGGCCGGAATGGCCAGCACGGGGCAAAGGGCGTTTTCTATAATGTTGAGAGTATTGGTGCCAATCAGTTTGTCTAAAAACGTGCTGGCGCCGCGGGTACCCATCACAATCAGGTCCACGTTCCGGGTCACCGCCACATCTGCCAGCAGCTGGTACAGCGGCCCGTCTTCACACACGGTCTCCAGCTCAAACCGGAAGCCGTTCTCCAGCTGGATTGACCTGCCCAGTTTATTCAGCTCCTCCAGATAGCTCGCCTTCAGAAGTTTCTCCGGGCTGATGGTGACACCTTCTTCCGGGAGGCCCAGAATCTGGGACTGCAGGGCGTGGCACAGGATCAGTTTGCCTTTCACCTGATCGGCTAGCTTCACTGCGTAGTTGATGGCGTTGGCCGCGTTGGCCGAGAAATCTGTGGGAACGAGAATGGTTTTCATGGCGGGCTTTGGTTGGTGGTTGAACACTTGGTTGGGCAAAGGCTGAAGATGCATCTTTGACCTGTACAAAAGTAACACGTGTCTTTCCCAGAGAGAATGACCTTGGTTGCCTTGCCCGTTGATATTCGTCAGTTCCTATATAGAGAGCCGGGTGATGGCGGGGAATGGGAGGGGCCACTCAAAATTTATACCCCCCACAGTTGTATAAATACGTTTAGGTGGTATCTTGAAAAAAATTAAAATACCGGCAGGGGAGGTGGTACAGGACCAACGCCAGAAAACCGGCCCCTGCTTCCAGTTTAAAGCGATTACAATGAGCGAGTACAGCAAGTGGTATCATCCGTATGCCATAAGTGAAAAATACAGTGAGCGCGTGGCCTATTACTCAATGGAGATTGGTGTGGACCACCCGTTAAAAATTTACTCCGGCGGATTGGGCTACCTGGCCGGTTCGCACATGCGCAGCGCCTATGAGTTGAAACAGAACCTGATTGGCATTGGCATTCTCTGGAAGTTTGGGTACTATGACCAGGTGCGCAATGATGACCAGAGCATGCGGGCGCAGTTCCAGAAGAAATACTACCCGTTCCTGGAAGACACCGGCATCATGGTGCAGGTGAGTATTCATGGGAACCTGGTCTGGGTAAAAGCCTTGGTGCTGAAGCCTGAGGTGTTTGGCACGGTGCCCATGTACCTGCTCACCACTGATATCCCGGAGAATGACTACCTCAGCCGCACCATCACACACCGCCTCTATGACCCTGAAATGCCCACCCGCATTGCGCAAAGCATTGTTCTGGGCATAGGAGGGGCCAAGGTGGTGGAGACGCTGGGCGGGGCCGCCATTTACCACCTGAACGAGGCGCACGCCCTGCCCCTGGCGTTCCATCTCTATGATAAGTACCGTGACCTGCACGAGGTGAAAAAGCGCCTGGTTTTCACCACCCACACCCCTGAGAAGGCGGGTAACGAGGAGCACGGGTTAGATATCCTTGAGAAAATGTCCTTCTTTGGGGCGCTGTCTACTGCTGAGGCCTGCCGCATCACCGGCACCACTGGCCCCGTGCTAAACTATACCCTGGCCGCCCTGCGGATGTCTAAAAAAGCCAACGGCGTCTCTAAACTGCACGGCGACGTCTCCCGCCAGATGTGGAGCGGGTATGAGGGTATTTGTGAGATCAAATCAATCACCAACGCCCAAAACGTCAACTATTGGCAGAACCCTGACCTACGCCAAGCGCTAGATGCCGGTGATGATGAGCAGTTGGTGCAGATCAAAGCCGAAATGAAGAAGCCGCTCTTTGAGGTGGTGGCTGACCAGACCGGGAAGATCTTCCGCACAGATGTGCTGACCGTGGTCTGGGCGCGCCGCTTTGCGGCCTATAAACGGGCAGATCTGCTGTTGCATGACCTGCACCGCTTCTTTGACCTGATCAACAAGGCGGGGCAGCCTATACAGGTCATCTGGGCGGGAAAACCTTATCCGTTTGACTTTGGGGCCATAGACGTGTTTAACCGGCTGGTGCACCTGTCTTACAAACTGCCTAACGTAGCGGTCCTGACCGGGTATGAGATGAGCCTTTCAGCCAAGTTGAAACAAGGCGCTGATATCTGGCTCAACACGCCCCGCCGTCCGCGCGAAGCCTCAGGTACCAGCGGCATGACAGCGGCCATGAACGGCGCCATCAATTTCTCCATCCAGGACGGCTGGCTCCCAGAGTTTGGCCGCCACGCCCAAAACAGCTTCCTGCTGCCCATTGTAGACACCGCGTTGCCAGATGCCCAGCAAGACGAGCAGGATTACCAGAACCTCATGACCATTCTGGAGCAGGAGATCATTCCCGCCTATTACCAGGACCGGAAGAAATGGGTACAGGTCATGAAACAAAGCATGACAGAGGTGGCAGGCTATTTCAGCTCAGAACGCATGGCCGACGAGTATTACAAACTCATGTACCAGGAAGGGAAAAGCTAAGCTTTCTGTTTTGGGGCTGTTTTTCCAAAAACAGCCCCAAAACAGAAGTGGTTGCCGCTTCTCTTCCAGGTTCAAGCCGTTGCGGCTGTACCCGGCCGGGTTCATACCTGCTCATGTACGCCAAACAAACATGGCTTTCCGCAGGGGCGGAAAAATAGCCCATCACTCTAATCTCACGCACCCTATTTGTAGAAGGTTACGCAGGCCCGCAGTAACTCAGGCACGTTCTCTCCCTGTTTCAGAACCATCAACTCTTTCATCCTGAACACGGTTGCAGCCTTTCCTTCTCCTGCTGTTATTCCATGCCTCTCACAAGGGTGGTGGCGGCTACTTCTGTTTTAAGGCTACTTTTCTTAAAACAGCCTTAAAACAGAAGCCCTGC
Organism: Rufibacter ruber; assembly: GCF_014138425.1. Taxonomy (NCBI): domain Bacteria; kingdom Pseudomonadati; phylum Bacteroidota; class Cytophagia; order Cytophagales; family Hymenobacteraceae; genus Rufibacter; species Rufibacter ruber. The sequence goes on along the minus strand of NZ_JACJIQ010000007.1, from coordinate 254,647 downwards.
TGGCACAAGCTGTCCCTTTCTTCAGAGAATAAATAAATTTTAAAAAAAACTTCTTTCCTCCGGGTCATGCAATCTCAGGAGAAATACAAATTTTGGTCTCCTGGCAGGCTGGGCGGCCTGTTATGCTAATTCTGCGGCGGGCAGCCATACGCAGAGTGGTTATGATCACAGATTCACGGTAGTTTTTTCCTTTCCTGTTTTTGGGCTGTTTTCTGAATAACAGCCAAAAACAGGAAAGGAAGCCCTTGCCACAGAAAATGAAAAAGGGGAGACTTTTAAAATGTCTGTAAAGCAAAAGATCTGGAACTTGGGGAGAGGCGATAGAGTATACCCTTAGTTTCATAAAAGGTACCAGAGCGCTTTTTGCCACCATAGCAGTTTAAAGCGGCCATAAGCGTACCTTTGCATTTTTTAGGTTGAAATGACGCGTAGAAAATATATCCTGATTATCCTGATTCTGGGTTCCCTCTCCACTATCAGTCCCTTCTCCATTGACATGTATTTGCCGGGTTTCCCGGCCATAGCCCAGGACCTGAACACCACCATTGCCAAAATCCAGCTTTCCCTTACCGCCTACCTGATCGGGATCTCGGTGGGGCAGCTGCTGTACGGTCCGTTGCTGGACCGGTTTGGGCGCAAACTGCCTTTGTACGCCGGGCTCCTGGTTTATGTGGCGGCCTCTGTGGGCTGTGCGTTCACCACTTCTGCTGACGGGTTGATTCTGATGCGCTTTATCCAGGCCATAGGCGGGTGCGCGGGCATGGTGGCGGCCCAGGCGCTGGTGCGGGACCTTTTTCCGGTGACAGAAACGGCTAAGGTGTTTTCCTGGCTTATTCTGGTGATAGCCGTTTCGCCCATGATTGCCCCAACGGTGGGCGGGTACGTAACGGCGGCGTTTGGCTGGCATGCGGTGTTCATTGCCCTGGCGGTTATCACATTTCTGATTCTGGTGGGGGTGTACATTGGTCTGCCAGAAGGGAAACGGGCAGACCCTTCTATGTCCCTGAAACCGGCGGCGGTGTTGGGGAACTTCTGGACCGTACTGCGCCACCCGCAGTTCCTGGTGTTCACCCTGGTGGGCGGCATTGCTTCGGCGGCGCCGTTTGCCTACATAGCGGGTTCGCCAGATGTCTTCATGAATATTTATGGCGTAAGTGAGCAGGAGTACGGCTGGATTTTCGCGTTTCTGTCTATTGCCATGGTGGGTTCGCCGCAACTGAACCATATTCTCCTCCGGAAGCTCAAAAGCGAGCAGATCATTAACATTGCCCTGGTGTACCAGCTTACGGTGGGGGTGATCATGGTGGCGGGCGTGTATTTGGGGTTGTTTGGCAAGACGGGCCTGATAGCCGTTATCTTCCTGTTCCTGATTGGCCAGGGGCTGACGGCGCCTAATGCCTCGGCGCTTTCACTGGCTCCTTTCTCCCGCTTCGCCGGAAGTGCCTCTGCCTTGTCTGGTAGTTTCAGAATGGGGATTGGCGCGTTGGTTTCTGGTACGGTGAGTATCTTCCATAACGGTACGGCCCTGCCCATGGTGGGCGTGATGACCGTATGCACATTCACCGGTATCCTTATTTTTTTCCTGGGCAGAAAGTCGGCGGCCGGTTATGCGGGAGATGCAGCGGTGGCTTTGTAACAAGTCTATTTTCTGTTTTGGGGCTGTTTTCTGAAAAACAGGCTGAAAACGCATGAGGCCCCACCGGTTCTAAGATCTGGTGGGGCCTCATGCGTTGGGGTAGGGAGACGCGCACAGAGACTTGAAATTGACAGGACTATAGCTAAAAGCCAGGGTAGAGTTTCTGTTTTGGGGCTGTTTTCAGAAAAGTAGCCCCAAAACAGGAAACCCATGGCAGTGATTGTGTTCGCGCAACGGTTGGTCGTCGCAGCATTTCCCGCACCAGTTCCTGTAGTTCTGCTTCTGTGGCGGCGGTCACATTCACCAGGTGAAAGGGCGGCTCCCCTTTGAACATGCGCCAGCGCCAGTCTGTCTGGGCAATGGTCTGGTGGTGGCCGTTGTCCATCCACCAGGCGGTATAGAGCTGTTCCTTCTGTTTCTGCAAGGTACCGGTGTAGACCCTGGTATCCCCAACGGTCTCTTCGGTTATGTTCTGAAACTGAAAGCCGCTGCCTTCCCAGCAGATCATGGGGTTGTGCTCTGCCGAATAAAATCCCTGAAGCGGTTTAAGGTACACCAGGCCGTTGTCTCTGGTCAACTTGACAATTCCGTCTTTCAGCTTCTCTTGCTCAAATCCGGCCATGGGGATGGGCGCGGGTTTGGCTGGTGCTTTTTTCTGCAGAACCTGGAGACCCGCCCCCACCAGAGAGACCAGCAGGACGCTGTTCAGGAGCAATGGCTTTTTCCAGGAGAATGCCCGCCCGTGTTCCTGCCAGGAGGCAAGTTTGCTCAGCCTGCGGCTCCAGTGCTTGGCCAGAAAATAGAAAGGAACCACGGCGTACAGAACCAGGCACAGAATACCCAGCCCGTCATGCATCCATTTGGCGGGGCCGATCTGGAAAAGGACCAGGAGCAGGATACGCAACAGGTTACTAGCTACGTTCAAGGCCAACATCAGGAGGAGGAGCAGGCCAATGGCGGGGAGAGGCCAGGGCTTCCGGGTGGAGCGGTGCAGGTGGGCCATCAGGAAGACCGCCAGCATCAGTGAGAAGGACAGCATGTTGAGACCGGCGCAGGCGGGGTCAACTGAAAATTCTTTCCCATTCAGCAGAATGAGGTTTCCGGCCACCTCCACGGCCGGGTACACCCAGTTCAGGAGCCCCACCGCCGCTTTGGTTAACTGCAATCGCACCGGAAAGCTCCACACCTGGGCCATGTAAGAGAAAATAGGGGAGACTATGCCCAGCAACAGAAACGGGTACACGCCTGTAAACCCTATGGTGCCCTGCAGGCCACACCAGGCCGCCACCAGAAACCCCAGAAAGAAGAGGGTGGTGATCTGGTAGAGGCCCGCCAGCAGAAGCAGCAGGAATGCCAGCGCCAGGAGCAGGGGAGAAACGGTTCTCCTGGGGCTGGGCAATGCCACCAGGGGCAGGAGTGCCAGGCCCAGGAGCCATTGCGTATTCCAGAGCAGGTAATGGCGCAGAAACACCCCTGCCACCACCAGGTAACCTGCCCCACACAGGAGGACTACCCTTGCCTGCTTTTGCGGCAGCGTGTGCCAGATGGCCTCCGCTTTCATGGGAGCAGCTTCGGTTTCAGTACAGACCAGGCCACCACGGCCACCACCAGAAAGATCAGCAGCCACTCATGGGGTTCCGGCACGGCCCCCGCTGATGCCACACTCGCGTTGCCCAGGCTGTTCTTGCTTTCCTCAATGCCAAACCGCTCGTAGTCCTGCTTCGTCTCCAGCACCACCAGGCTGGACAGCGGACTCACCACGTTGGCCTGCGCGGCTTCGTTGATCAGGCTTTCCTCCAGAAAGTCTTTTTGGAAGTAACGCCCCCCAATCTGTTGTAAGAGATGGTTATAAGCGAAGAGCCGCATCAGGTGGTCTGTCCCCGAACCTGCGGCCGTTCCGGTGGCAGGGGTTCTGATGATCTCGGTGCCAGCTTCCCCCAGAACCACCGTGTTCTCCCCCATGCTCCGCCTGCTCCGCCGAACAAACCGTTTTGCCGTCAACAGCTTCGCTAAGTCGCGGGCAGATCCTTCGTGGTACTGCAGGAGCTGGAGTTCTTTCAATGTTTTAACATATGGCGTCACTTCTGAACCCAAGTTGTAAAACCGGAGAGGCTGCTGTTTATAGGCTATTTTTTTAAAATCAGCTGCAAAACGGCTTTCCTGAAGGTCCTGCAGGTTGGGGGAAAGCCCGTTGCTTTTGCTGATGACCAGGGCCCTGTCCGGTTCTTTGATGTGGTGGAAGGGGAAGAGCGTGAAGTTATAGTTCCGCAGTTGCGCTACCACGTCGTCTTTGTTTTCGGCGGTAAGCCGAACCATGGTGCCGTGAAGGGACGTGTACACTTTCTGTTCTTTTACCTGCGCCCACACCAGCGCCACCTCTTCTGCAGACCAGGCTTTGTTGAGGTCCAGGTAAATGCGGGTGGGAGAGAAAGCCTCAAACTCGTGGGGGCGGGCCTGCATCTGGTAGGTGTGTCCGGCAAAGGTAAAGGTGGCGGGGGAGAGGGCGGGGGCCGGGAAAGCCAGGTGCCAGTCAGGAACATAGCTGCCGAAGCGTGCAAACCTCCCGCTGCCCTGGGGTTTGAAGTCTGCGGGCAAATGGTGGGCGGCGGTTGCGTCTGCCATTCTGATCTCGGTGGTTTCAGTGGCCGCAGCCGCAGCGGGACCGTCAAAGTAAATGTTCTGATACACCAGTTGCTCCCCTTTCTGCCTGAGAGGAGAGGTCACGCCCAGTTTGAACCGCCGGTTTTCCTGCGGGGTGCAGGGGAACACGCGCACGCTCACGGTGTTGCCTTCCTGCCAGTGCACCACGGAAGGGTCTCGCACCTCTACGCCCACAATGGTGGTATAGGCACTGTCAGCCTTGCTTTTGGTGGTGAGGTAGCCTTTTTCCTCTTTGCCGTTGATCCAGAGGGAGAGCGATGTGACCACGCTGCCCTCCGGCAGGTGGAAGGTGTAAATAGCCTCTTCCTGCCCCCAAGTAGACGGGTGGTGGTTGCGCACGCTCAGAATCTTCTCTGTGTAACTCAGGCGGTACTCCGGAAAAATCTGGGCCTGCGTGATCACATGGTCGGTGGTGAGGTGCTGCCCAGACCACAGCCGCTCCTGCGCGGGGTGCCGCGCGTCATACATGCTCTCCAGAATCTTGATGCGTTCTGCTACCGTCAGGTCAGGCTTGTCAAAGAAGCGGGTGGCCACCACCACCAGCGGGTCATGCCGCAGCAGCTCGTTAAAGCGTTGGTCTGGCAAGCTGAAGGGGGAAAAATGTTCAGAAGCGGCCTGGTACACCAGATCAGTCTGCAGCATACGCGCATACAGCGGGCTTACCGGTAGCTGCTGGCTCAGCACCACCCACCTGGGCAGGTCCTGGCGGTCTTGCAGCTGGTAAGCGTTTAAAATCTGGTGAATGTGCCGGTTGGCCCGTTGCCAGAGCACCAGAAACACCAGGGACAGCAGAACGGGCAGAATGATCCCCGCCAGAAAGGTGCGCTTCAAGGCTACATCCCCACGGTACATGCGCCGGGCTGCCACGGCCAGGCAGATCACCGCACACAACGGTATGAACACGTGGAGCCCCAGGCCCAGAGCAATGGCCCCCAGCAGCCCAAGGGGGTAGAAGGGAATCAGGTACAGGGCGAAATAGCTGAACAGCACCAGACCGGTGCCCAGCAGGAACAGCACCACCAGCTGCACCACCCTGGGCAGTAGAAACCGGAACGAATACCCGACCATAGCCACTGCCACCAGCACGAGCCACCCGGAGAACCAGCCCACCGAGGGCAGGAAGATGGTGATTTCCCGGTTCAGGGCGAAGTCACTGATGAGGCCCATTACCAAAAACAGCATGAGGTAGTCCAGATACGCCAGCGGCTGCCTGAACCGGAACATCTTGTGGAACAGCAGGGTGAGCAGAAACCCAGCGGCGATCACGTAATTCAGCATGAAGATGCCTTCATGGCCCTGGCCCTGGTGTTGCAGGGACCATTCCTGCCCCAGAAACACTCCAAACGAGATAATGATCAAAACCATTCCTGCCACCAGCAGGGGTTTGCGGCGAAGCAGCTGCCGGGGAGATTCAGCAGTTGTTGCTTTTAAAGTACTTTGTATTTCAAAGTTCATGGATAAAAAAATAATTAGAGATTGGGTCTGTTATTTAAAATGAGTTGTTCCAGGGCATTCAGGTGATCTTTGAACGCTTGCTTCCCCAGATTGGTGGCGGCGTAGGTGGTATTTGGTTTCCGGCCTATGAACTGTTTCTCTACCTGCAGGTACTGGGCTTCTTCCAGGGCACGCAGATGGCTGGCCAGGTTGCCGTCTGTCAGTTGCAGGGTTTCTTTCAGGGTGGAGAAGTCTACGCGCTCCTGCACCATGAGAACTGACATGATGCCCAGCCGCGCTTTACTCTCAAACGCCTTGTTTATATTTTCCAGGTAGTTTTTCACTGTGTAGCTTAGGCGCCCCGCTCATATTTGAAGTACATGATGCTCCCGTACAGAATGTGCAGCACCCCAAACCCTATGGTCCAGGCCAGAAGGCCGTACCCAATGAAAAAACTGGCCAGCAGCCCCAGGGCAATTTCCAGCAGCCCCAGGTAATGGATGTCACGCACGGTATATTTGCTTCCGTTGAGCAGGGCCAACCCGTAGAAAATCAGCATGCAGGGGGCAATAAGGAAGTACACCTTGTGGTACAGCAGCACCAGGCAGAAGAAGCCGCCTGCCGCCAACGGAATGAAGAGGTTGATCAGCATGAGCTGCGCCTGCTTGTCCCAGAGTGACTGGTTGGCCTTGCGCGCTTTTCTGGTGGTGAGGTAGATGCCCGTGATAATGGTGGCGGCCATAACCGTTACCGCCACTGCTGACAGAAACAGGATGGTGTCCCAGTTGGGGCGTACCGTGTACACCGTACGGGCCAGGATGTTGTGCTTCTCCAGGTACCACTTCACCGCGCCCGCCCCTGCAAAGGCATACACCCCGGCAAAGATGCCGGCAAGTCCGCTCAAAGACATAAAGCGGGAAGACCGATCCATGATGCTCCGGATCTCCTTCAATGTTTCCAGATGTTCTAGGTGCTGGCTCATAGTGAAGTACTTTGTAGCTCAAAGTTATCAATACTTTCTTTTGGGGCAAGAAGTTTTTAAAAAAACCAGCCCGTGCGGCGCACTGGCTGGTTTAGGGCTGAATTAGAAAAAGTAGCCCGGAAACAGAAAACCGGTTGCCGTCACCTGATGTTCCTGCCGTACTCCTGAGATTTCTGTTTTCGGCCTGTTTTCTTAAAAACAGGCCGAAAACAGAAAAAGAGGGGCTGTTCTTCTGTCTTGCCTTCCGCCGCAGGCGTGCAAACTTCTGGTTTCTGCTTACCTTTACTGTCTCACCCTTAGCCACACCGCCACATGAAAATCCTCCTGATTGAAGATGAGCCCAAGGTAAGTGCCTTCATCAAGAAAGGATTAGAAGAGCATACGTATGAGGTTGACCAGGCCTATGACGGTTTCTACGGGGCCAAGCTGGCGCTGGAGAAAGAGTACGCCCTGGTGATTCTGGATGTGATCCTGCCGCGCATGAACGGGGTGGAGGTCTGCAAAACCATCAGGCAGCATAACCTTACCCTGCCCATTCTCATGCTCACCGCGCTGGGCAGCACAGATGATAAGATACTGGGCCTGGACTCCGGGGCCGATGATTACCTGGTGAAGCCGTTTGAGTTTCAGGAGCTGCTGGCCCGCATCAGGGCGCTCACCCGCAGAAGCCAGGAGAGTGTGGGGACCGAGGTGCTGAAGATGGCTGACCTGGAGCTGGACGTGCAGAAGAAAACTGTACACCGCAGCGGGGTCCCTATTTCGTTAACCGCCCGGGAGTTTGCCCTCTTGCAGTACCTGTTGCGCAACAAGGAGCGGGTGGTGTCACGGGTAGACATTATTGAGCAGGTCTGGGAAACTTCATTTGACACCGGCAGCAACGTGATTGACGTGTACATCAATTTCCTCCGGAAGAAAATTGACCGGGACTTTACCCCCAAGTTGATCCACACGCTGGTGGGCATGGGCTATGTGCTGAAAGAGATGGAAGAGAAATGAAAATCAAGACCAAGCTTACCCTCCAGTTCACCGCTATCTTCACCGGGATTCTCCTGCTGTTTTCGGTCTCTGTTTACTATTTCAGCTCCCTGTACCGCACCAATGACTATTACGGCCGCATTCTGAACCGGGCCTACGCCACGGCGCACTACGTGCTGGACGCTGACACGGTAAGCCCTCAGCAGCACGCCCTGGACCAGCGCCTCTACTACCAGATGCTGCCCAAAGAGGTGGTACATGTGTATGACCCGCAGGACAGGCTGATCTTTAGTGAGGGTGAAGACGGGATTGAGGTGACCCCCGCCCTCAAGCAGCAGATAAGGCGGCTGGGGGAGGTGAGGGTGCTCCGAAAAGACCGGCAGCTGGTGGGGATCAGGTACCTGCACCGCGGCAAAATTTACCTGGTGCTGGCCTCTTCGGTTGATCTGTACAACCTCATGAAGCTGCAGCACCTGCGAACGCTCCTGATTACCGGCTTTGTGGGGGCGGTGGTGATTGTGGTCCTCTGCGGCATCGTCTTTTCCAGGGCGGCGCTCCGGCCGTTCCAGAAGGTGGTGTCAGAGGTGGAGAAGATCAACGCCTCTGACCTGCACCGCCGGCTCACCCAGGCAGATGGCGCAGATGAGGTGGGCCAGCTGGCGCAAACCTTCAACAGCATGCTGGACCGGCTGGAGACCGCCTTTGAAGCCCAGCGGACTTTTGTGCACAGCGCCTCCCATGAGCTGCGCACCCCCCTCACCGCCATGATTGGCGAACTGCAGGTAGCCCTGCTGAACCGGCGTCAGCCAGAGGAGTACGAGCGGGTGCTGCAGTCAATTCTGGAAGATGCCCAGTTGCTGACCCAGCTCTCCAACGGGCTGCTGCAGATGGTGCAAGCCAGCACAGATACCACCAAAGTGCCCATGGAACCCCTCAGGATGGATGAGCTGGTGTGGCAGGCCAGTGCCGAGGCCAGAAAACGGCAGCCGAAGATGGTTCTGGATGTGCAGTTCTCAGACCTGCCGGAAGAGGAGAGGGAACTGATAGTGCGCGGCAATGAGGCGCTGCTGCTCATTGCCATGGTGAATGTACTGGAGAACGCGGCCAAATTCTCTGGGGAATCACCCGTTATCTCTGCCACCATTGAGGTACAGACGCGTTTTCTGATTCTGCAGGTGCGGGACCAGGGCATAGGCATGACCCCAGATGATGTCCGGAAGGTGTTTGTGCCCTTCTTCCGGGCTGAGAATGTGCGCGATATCTCGGGCCACGGGATTGGGCTGCCGCTGGCCGAGAAAATCATAAAACTGCACCGGGGGTCAATTGTGGTTGATTCGCAGCTTCACCAGGGTACTGTGGTAACCATTACTCTGCCCAAATTATATGAGGTCTACAAGCTGTAACTGCTGTTCACAGGCCATTCCGCTTTTTCCTGTTTTAGGGCTGTTTTTAGAAAAACAGCCCTAAAACGCAGCCTATCAGTATCTGCCCCCATGACTGGCGGGAAGAGGCATCAAAAACAGAATAAATAGTGATACCCCTTGGGCGGGTGAAATATTAGAAATTCCTATCTTTCAACCTGATCTTTCTGTTGGCGGCAAAGACGAAAGCATCTACCTGTTTTCTGGTTAGAACTTTATACCGTAGGGGCGGGCCCACTAGTAAAGGAGTCAGTATGTACACTTGCTGTAAAACCAACCTTTTTGTTCCAGATGAAGATAAAGAGAATCATAACGGACAGACTTTGCCACCTCCCTCTGTTGCTGATCTGCTGGTGGGGCAGCCCAGCAGACGCCGCTGCCCAGCAGAACGAAAACCTGAGAAAGGAGATTCTAGGTTACAAAGAGTCTCAGGCTGACCTCATCTCTAAAGGCCGAAGGCTGCTCCTGGACAGGTTCATGGAAGGTGATTACCAGAAGGTGAAGGAGGTGAAAGCGTATCTGCAGCAGGAGGTGGCCACCAAGGACTACCTTGCCTTTTACCCGGTGGAGTTGTGGGCCCTCTCTTACTGGACCCAGGACTATGCAGACCTCCTCAACAGTATTGCCCAGCCTGATACACTGGCCCCTTTCCGCCGGGAGCACGCTATTCCCCCTCTGCCTGATAAGCTTTTCCAGGTGGTGATTGACCGTTCCAGAGCGTCAAAAGACCTGCTCACGCAGCAGGTGCTGCAGGCAGACCTGAGAAAGATGGACAAGGAGTTTCTGCTGTTGCAGCTGGACTACCTGCTCCAGCCCCGTCAGAAAACGGAGCAGGAGCAGGACTCGCTCAACCAGAAAGCAGACGCTTTTCTTTCGGGTTACCCCTACAGCCAGTATGAGCCCTTTATCAGGAGCAACATCAGGTACAAGATGGTGCCGGCAAAATGGGGCGGGGCCTTTGAGTTTTTCACCGGGTATGGGCATCTCACCGGAAATATGCGGCAGAGCTTCTCCAACATGGTACCCATGGGTATTGCCTTTGATGTATATTATAAAGACTGGGTGCTGTTCCTGCGCAACTACATTGGGTTCGGGTTTACCCGGCGAGATATACCGTATGGCAATGCCGTGTGGGAGAATGACTCGCAGGTCAGGATTTTCATTCCGGAGGCCTCTATTGGCTACGTGGTGGCAGACACCAAACGCTGGAAGGTAAGTCCTTTTGCCGGGGTGGCGGCCTCCAACTTTGGGCCTACGCAGCATGACACAGAAAAAGAGCCCGATCTGGAAGAAGCCGACATTGGGGCCCATATCACCTATGCCGCCGGCCTCAACCTTGATTTAAAACTTGGGAAACCTAAGACAGCCATTGTTTCTGTGCAGCAGGAGCGGAGTTATTGGTTTCTCCGGTTCAGGTACTCATTCAACCTTCCGCAGTGGCCTACCGGGTACACGGGTTACATTCACAGTTTCACCGTAGGTATAGGCGGGGGCGGAAAACCGCTCCGGCGGGAATATTAGCCTTTAAATTACTTGCTTTGCATTGCCGGTCTGTAGACCGGCTAGATTTGAACCCACACCAGTGACCACTATGATTCAGAGACCCTCGCCCGAAGAATACAATCCTTATTTTGAAAACTACCTACAGCTGGTGCCTGAGCACGCAGATGTTCTGGAGCTCCTGCAAAAGCAGCAGCAGGAGGTGGTGCAATTGTTTGGCCGGGTAAGTGAGGGCGAAGCCGATTTTGCCTATGCCCCCGGAAAATGGACGGTGAAGGAACTGTTGGGCCACATGGTTGATACAGAGCGCATCATGGCCTACCGGGCGTTGTGTGTGGCCAGGGGGGAGCAGGCCCCCTTGCCCGGCTTTGAGGAAAATCTATACGTGCAGAACGGCCATTTCCAGGAGAGGACGCTGCAGAGTCTTCTAGCGGAGCACCAGGTGGTGAGAGAGGGTACGCTGGCCCTGTTCCAGAACATGCCCGCCCAAGCCCTCACCCGCGTGGGAAACGCCAACGGGGGCCCTGCTACCGCCAGGGCTTTGGCCTTCATCATAGCGGGTCATGAGCGGCACCATTTCAATATCCTGAAAGAGCGCTATCTGGTTAAACTGTAAACTGTTCACTCTTGGTTTTAAGAGGCCGGGCAGCAGCAGCAGCAGCAGCAATTTTTCCGTTTTGGGGCTGTTTTTCAGAAAACAGCCCCAAAACGGAAAGCAGGAGAACAATCAGCAATTTTTACAGCAGGTCATTGGCCAAGTTGGCCAGTTCTGAGCGTTCGCCTTTTTGCAGGGTCACGTGCGCGTACAGCTTGTGGTTCTTGGCTTTGTCAATGAGGTAGGAGAGGCCGTTACTCTGGGAGTCCAGGTACGGCGTGTCTATCTGGTAAATATCACCGGTGAAGATGATTTTGGTATTCTGGCCGGCGCGGGAGATAATGGTTTTGACCTCGTGGGGCGTCAGGTTCTGCGCCTCGTCTACAATAAAGATGATGTTGGAAAGGCTTCGGCCGCGTATGTAGGCCAGCGGCGTGATCACCAACCGCTCTTCCTCCACCATCTCCTTGATTTTGTTGCTTTCCTTGCTGTGGGGGGTGAACTGGTTCTGGATGAACTTGAGGTTATCCCAGAGCGGCTCCATGTACGGGCCAATTTTAGAGTTGGCATCTCCCGGCAGAAACCCCAGGTCACGGTTGCTCAACGGCACAATGGGCCGGGCCAGGTAAATCTGATTGTAGGTATCCCGCTGCTCCAGCGCGCCCGCCAGGGCCAGCAGCGTCTTTCCCGTTCCGGCCACGCCCTGAATAGAAACCAGCTTGATCTCCGGGTGCAGAATGGCGTGCAGGGCAAAGGTCTGCTCGGCGTTTCTGGGTTTGATGCCCACGGCCGTCAGTTTATCTACCCGCTCCAGCACCCGCTGCTCCGGGTTGTAATAAGCCAGGGCAGATGATTTGGTGCTGCGCAGGATAAAATAATGATTGTCTGACGGCGGGTTGGGAAGTGCTTCCTCTACCGGGCATTCGCCTTCGTCATACAACTTGGTGATCACCGGGTGCGGTATGTCTTCCACCAGGTCATTGCCGCGGTACAGGTTGGTCACGTTCTGGATCTTGCCCGTCTCATAATCTTCCGCTGAAAGATTGAGCGCCCTTGCCTTCAGCCTGAGGTTGATGTCTTTGGTCACCAGCACCACCTTATGGTCTGGCATCTCTTGCTGCAGCGCCAGGGTGGCGTTCAGAATCTTATGGTCGGCTTTGTTGTCGCTGAAGATTTTCTCAGCGTCTACGGGCGCTGTATGACTCATGAGCACCTTAAACCTGCCTTTGTTGCTGCCCTCCAGCGGAAGCCAGGTTTGCAGCATGTGCTCGTTTGAAAGGTTGTCAATGAACCGGATAAACTCCCGCGCCTCAAAATTCTTGATGTCATTGCCTTTCTTGAAGTTGTCCAGCTCCTCCAGCACGGTGATGGGGATGGCCACATCATGTTCGCCAAAATGCTCTACGGCACTGTGGTCATACAGAATGACAGAAGTGTCTAGCACAAAGGCTTTTTTCACTTTCTGCGGGTCAGCCTCCTTCGCTGATGCCCGTTTACGGGGAGTGGTGGGTTTCTTCACAGGTGGTAGTGTTGCTGTTTTGTTCTCTACGAAAGAAGGTACCGGTAATTTTCATTTCCCCCTAATTTTCTGGGTTAGGAAAATGTTTTGCTTTTTAACTAAATGTTTAGTTATTTTCAACTAAAGTTTTCGTTGTACATCAGCCACTGGTAAACTGCTCTACTTAAAAAGGTCAGGTTGCCATTGCTGGGAGTAGCATTTAATAAGCGGCATTTAAGTAAACCACTACCACCATGAGGACTTCTTTTACAATAAAAGCAGTTACTGTACTCGTTGTCAGCTCCCTTCTTATTCTGTCTCCTGCCGAAGGGCAGGTATGGCCCTGGAAATGGAACCAGGACAACAAAGAAGGGTACCGGCAGGGCCGTTGGCGGGAGTTCTATAGCCATAAGCCCGAACAGCTCATGTACAAGGGCCGTTACAAACGCGGTCAGGCCAAAGGCCGCTGGAAAACCTATACAGAAACGGGGAAACTGGAGCGGCTGGAATTCTTTGAGCCCAAGAAAAAGCGTATCAGAACCATTTTTTACTATCCTAACGGAAAGATAGAGAAAACGGGCATGGCCTATCTGTTTGAAGAGAAGAACCTGCTGAAATACCAGTGGCACGGTGACTGGCAGTACTATGACTCCACGGGTACCTGGTTAGGCTGGAAAACCTTTACCCGGGGGAAACCTTCCTCTGAACATCCTATAAAACCGAAGGAAGAAGGGCAGGAATAGCTGTTTTAGGCCTGTTTTCTGAAAAACAGGCCTAAAACAGAAGTCCTCAACAAAGGTCTTTTATAAAGCTAACTCAGCGTGAAATATGGTTCCTTCTCCTTGTCATGCAGCCGCACTTTGCCTTGCAGCACCAGTTCTACCAGAAGCCGCTGGGCGCGCCGTCTGGAGAGGTTGGCGTGGTGCATGACCTGTTTGAGGGTAAGCTTGCGGTGCTTCTGCAAGAGGAGCAGGAGGCGTTGGTGCTGGTGGTTTAGGGGCGCCTCCTCTGCTTCCTCGGCTGGTTCCAGTATGAGGGATTTCTCCACCAGCTTGCTTGTCTGCACACTCTCGTCCTTTACCCGCACATAGCTTCGCCAGTCGCCTTCCTTTACTTTGGCCAGGTGCGGTTTGGTGGCGCTTTCGGGAACAATGACTTTGAGAATAGTGCCTTCGTCCATCTCCACCTCCTTGTACACCACCCTCACGGGCGGGTCGCAGAAAAAGGAGATGGCCTGCTCCAGCGTGTGCTTCTCCTCCTCTGGGTCTACGCCGCAGATGGTGCCGTTGTCCTGCACGCCCACCAGAATCTGACCGCCCCGCGTATTGGCGAAGGAGACCAGGGTGCGGGCAATGCGGTCAGGGTTCGTAATGGTCTTCTTGAACTCCAGCGTGTCGCTTTCGCCCTTCAGGATCAGGAGCAGCATTTCTTGCATGGGAGCAATGGGGTTAAGAGGTGAATTGGGTTTGTTCCGCACTCAGGTCCCACAACCGGCGGGCAATGTGGCTGTTGTAGGAGTCGTTGGCTGACCGTTTCTGTTTTTTGTCTTTGAAATATTTGCCGCTGATTTGCTCCACCTCCGGCGATGTTGCCAGATAGACAGACGTTTGCGCCCCACCGGCGGCAGATTTCATAAACAACCGCCCCAGCATCATAGTGGTTCTGATAAAAAAGTTGCTGGTCTTCCCGAAATTGGTGGCCACCACCCCCGGGTGCAGGCAGTTCACCGTGAGAGGAGTGAACTCTGTTCTTCTGGCCAGCTCATAGGTAAAATAGATGTTAGCCAGCTTTGAGTCTGCGTAGGCGGTCACGGCGCTGTATTTCTTGGCCATGCCCGCGTGCTCAAAGTCAATCTGCCCCAGCCGGTGCGCCTCTGACGTTACATTGATGATTCTGCCCTGCGGGGCCGCCAGCAGGCTGTCCATTAGCAGGTTGGTGAGCAGAAAAGGAGCCAGATGGTTGGTGGCCCAGCTGACTTCCCAGCCTTCTACTGTGAGTTGCTGCAACCCCGGCATCATGCCCGCATTGTTCACCAGCACATCAATGACGGGGTAGGTAGAGGATAATTCCTGCGCCAGCTCCCGCACATTGCCCATCAGGGAGAGGTCTGCCAGATGCAGGTGCAGGTCTGCGCCAGGAACCTTCTTTTGTATATCCTGCATGGCTTTCTGGCCCCGTTCCCGGCTTCGGCACACCATGGCCACCGTGGCGCCGGCATAGGCCAAGGCTTCAGCAGTGGCTTTGCCAATGCCGGCGCTTGCCCCCGTGACCACCATTACTTTCCCTGCTAACTGTCTGTTCATGTAGAAACTATTACCATTCGCGTTGGTTTTACTCCCTACGCAAATTGTGCCAATTTAGCTGTGAGGGGGAGGGTACACAAAAAATGCGACCGGTAGGGGTCGCATTTCCAGGAGTATGAAGTTAAAATTCCTTAGAAAGGAAGGTCGTTGTCAAGGTCATCACTGATAAAGCTTGGCTTGGCAGGCTGCTGCTGGGCGTACCCCCCGTTTCCGCCGCCTTGCGGCTGGGCAGCACCGGCGTGCTCAATTCTCCAGGCCTGCAGGTTGGTGAAGTACATGGTGGTGCCGTTCTTGGTGAAAGGCTTGCCGCTCAGGTTGAACGCCACCTTCACCTCATCGCCTGTTTTGTAGCTGTCTAGAAGGCCGCACTTGTCTTGGGTAAGCTGAAATTTGGCATACTGCGTATAAGAGCCGTCCGGAATCTCCAGTACGAATTCGCGCTTGCGGAATTTTTCGCTCACTTGGGTTTCGTCAAAGATTTCGTGCAATCTTCCCTGAACATCAAAAGACATAGATGTAGAATTAATATGAATAATTAGTAAAGTAAACTCTACAAAGATACAAAGATTTCAGGGGTAAGATTCCCGCCCCGGCACTTTAATTTTGTTCCCGCGGGGGCAAGAAAAATCTCCTCTGCCCATGAGAAAGATCCTTTTTTTTGCGTAAGCACTTTCTGTAGCACCCCTTAGAACCTGAACCATATGCCAAGAACTGTTCCTTTCTCCCTTGCCCTGCACGGCGGCGCCGGCACCATCACCCGCAGTACCCTCACCCCCCAAATGGATGCTGACTACCGGTCTGCCCTGCGGCAGGCGCTGGAGGTGGGGCATGCTATTCTGCAGGGCGGCGACACGGCGTTAGCGGCGGTAGAGGCAGTGGTGGTGTCCTTAGAAGACTGCCCCTTGTTCAACGCGGGACGGGGATCTGTCTTCAACAAACAGGGCAAACACGAAATGGACGCGGCCATCATGTGCGGTAAAACCTTGGGAGCCGGGGCCGTGGCGGGCGTAAAGAATGTGCGCAACCCCGTTCAATTGGCGAAAGCGGTCCTGCAGCAGTCAGACCACGTGTTTCTCTGCATGGCGGGCGCCGAAGAATTTGCCCGCAACCAAGGCTTACCCTTTGAGCCCGACGACTATTTTTACACCCCGCACCGCTATGAGCAATGGCAAGCCCTGCGGGATTCTGATACCTACATGCTGGACCATTCAGTGGAGAAAAAGTTTGGTACCGTGGGGGCCGTGGCCTTAGACCAGGCCGGCAACCTGGCCGCGGCTACTTCTACCGGCGGCATGACCAACAAAAACTTCAACCGTATTGGCGACAGCCCGGTCATTGGGGCAGGCACCTATGCCAACAACCACACCTGCGCCGTCTCCTGCACCGGCCACGGGGAATTCTTCATCAGGAACGTGGTGGCGTATGACATTTCCTGCCTTATGGAATACAAAGGCCTTTCCTTGACCCAAGCGGCAGATCTGGTGGTAAAAGAAAAGCTGGTGAAACTAGGCGGGGAAGGCGGGTTGGTGGCGGTGTCTGCTACAGGGGAGGTGGCCATGCCGTTTAATTCTGAAGGCATGTACCGGGGGAGTTGGGTAGCAGGGCAGGAACCACTAGTGGCTATTTATAATGATTGATTTGACTTTCTGTTTTCAGGCTGTTTTCTGGAAAATAAGCCAAAAACAGAAATTTCTCCTTTGCCTCCTCCTGGGGTAGGCACGTGGTAAAGGCAATTTGGGAGTGCAACTCCGCTGGGGAACAAGGCCAAAGTAGGGGAGTGGAACTCCCCGGCAGGAAGCTTCCGGAGTAGAACTCCGGAAGAGCTAGGGAAGAGCAAGGGCAAGGAAGAGAAATAAATTTTTGGATAGCAAAAGCGAGAGATTGAAAATCAGCAGTGATCAAATTAGGGAGTGGAAGTCCCGATCAGCAGAATTATGTTCACGTCCTGCTTTTTCTGATTTGCAATCAGGAAGCATTTATTAAAAAATTAGTATCACCCGCTACTTCATCTTGAGCCGCAAAAGCTGCGGATTGCAAATCCGGAGAGGTACACAAGTTGGGGATTGCGTATTGCCAAGAGCATAAAGGGGTTCGTCTTTTGCGTTTTCGGGCTGTTTTTCTGAAAACAGCCCGAAAACGGGAATTCTCCTTATGGGAGTTGTTGGAGTGGGTTTGACCGCTGCTCGCATCCAGGGTATCCTACTACACCGGCGCATTGTCCAGAGACTTCCAGAGGTAGCGGCAGGCGAGGGTGCGGTGGGGGCGCCAGGGTTGGGAGAGTTCCAGCAGGGTGGCTTTGGCTTCTTTCAGGGGGGCGGTGAACCCGTAGAGCTTTTTCATGGCTTTGTAGATGCCCAGATCATCCAGCGGCATCACGTCGGGGCGGTGGAGGGTGAACATGAGCACCATTTCGCTGGTCCAGCGGCCAACGCCCTTGATCTGGGTCAGGTGCAGGATCAATTCCTCGTCGGGGAGGTGGGCAATGGTGTCATCCTCTAAGTTTCCCGCTGCCTTGAACGCGGCTATGCTTTTGAGGTACTTGGCTTTTTGCCCGGAGAGGCCCACGCTGCGTAGAACCTCATCGGGCGTAGCCTGCACCCATTCCGGTTTTGGGTCTGTTTCGGGAAAAAGGGCCAGGAAACGCGCTTTGATGGTGGCGGCCGCCTTCACCGACAGCTGCTGCGAAATAACCGAGCTGAGCAACGCGTCATAGATTGATTTCGCCGGAAGGCGCTCCGGCAGGGGAGGCTGGTCTTTGACGAGGTGGAACAGAACCGGGTCCTGTGAAAAGAGAGCTGCGTGCGGATTCATGCCTAAAGATGCCGCTTTCCTGACACTTTAGTCAAGTTTAGCGGCCGGAAAAGTAGCAGAGACAAGCAAAGGTGGTGCAGACGCCATAAATTTTTATCTTCGTACCAAACGAACCTTAGTTGCATGAAAATAATTGAATGCCCCCGTGATGCCATGCAAGGCCTTCCGGATTTTGTGCCCACCGCGCTGAAAGTAGAATACCTGCAGACGCTGCTGGAAGTGGGGTTTGATACCCTGGACTTCGGGAGCTTTGTCTCGCCCAAGGCCATTCCGCAGATGCGGGACACGGCCCAGGTACTGGCGCAGCTGGACACTTCCGGGGCAAAAACCAAGCTGCTGGCCATTGTGGCCAATGTGCGGGGGGCGGAGCAGGCGGTGGCGCAGGAGGTGATCAAGTACCTGGGGTTTCCGCTGTCACTGTCTGAGGAGTTTCAGAAACGCAACACCAACAAAACCATTGCCGAAGCCATGACCGAGGTGGCGCAGATGCAGGAACTGTGTATAAAGGCGGGGAAGGAGCTGGTGCTGTACCTGTCCATGGGCTTCGGGAACCCGTACGGGGAACCGTGGGCACCGGAACTGGCCGCCGAGATGACGCAGAAACTGGACGCGCTGGGGGTGAAGATCATTTCCCTGTCAGACACCATTGGCGTTTCTACCCCTGCCACCATTTCCCACCTGTTCTCTACCCTCATCCCAGAATTCCCGCAGGTGGAGTTTGGGGCGCATCTGCATACCACGCCGTCTACGTGGCAGGAAAAGGTGGAGGCGGCCTACGCCAGCGGCTGCCGCCGAATGGATGGCGCCCTGTTGGGCTACGGCGGCTGCCCCATGGCCAAAGACGAGCTGGTGGGGAATATGCCCACAGAGAAAATGCTGGCGTATTTACAGGAGAAAGGCGTACCTTTGGGGTTAAACCAAGACGCACTGCAGAAGTCGCTTGCGCTGGCTTCCAGCGTCTTCCATTCGCTTTAGATACATGCCACAACCGGTAGTAGATATATTTATTCCCTGCTTTGTAGACCAGCTGTTTCCCAACACCGCCTGGAACATGGTGAAACTGCTGGAAGCGCTGGGCTGCACCGTGCGCTACAACGCCAACCAGACCTGCTGCGGACAGCCCGCTTTCAACGCAGGTTTCCAGAAGGAGTGCCGCCAGATCTCAGATAAATTTTTAGAGGATTTTTCCCGCGAGGGCGCTGATTATATTGTGGCGCCCTCTGCGTCATGCGTGGGCATGGTGCGCAATGCCTACGCTGATCTGTACGTGGCCTCGTCCCAGCTGGTAAAATACCGCACCGTGGAGCGGAAGGTGCTGGAACTGACAGAGTTTCTGGTGGATGTGCTGCAGGTGAAGAGTATACCGGGGGCCAAGCTGCCGGCCAAGGTCACCTACCATGACTCCTGCAGCGCCCTGCGCGAGTGCGGCATTAAAGAAGGTCCCCGCAAACTGCTAGGCATGGTAGAAGGTCTGCAGCTGATAGAAATGCGGGAAACCGAGACCTGCTGCGGCTTCGGGGGCACGTTTGCCGCCAAATTTGAGGCCATCTCCACCGCCATGGGCGAGCAGAAAGTGGAGAATGCCCTCAGCACCGGCGCCGAATACATTGTCTCTACTGACACCAGCTGCCTTATGCACCTGGAGGCCTACATCAAAAAGAACAACAAACCCATCAAGGTTCTGCACATTGCCGATGTGCTGACGCAGGGGTGGTAGAATAAAATAATAAAAGTAACGTCTCCCGTTTTTGGCCTGTTTTTCAGAAAACAGGCCAAAAACGGGAGACGTTGCTTTTACTGAACCTATACTATTTTTCTTGACGCTACTTCAACCCCTTCACAAAAGCACTTACCTCTGGTACCAAAGAAGACGCTAAGGGAAGTTCTGGATTCTTATAGGAAGCAACATTGGCATTATAGTCTGTCCCTACCTCTTTCAAGACGTGGTTCATGCCTGAGAGGACCACCAGCTTACTTTTAGGCGCCGCTGCCAGCAACAGGTCGGCCTCTTTTTTGGGTACCTGCAAGTCCTGATCACCCTGTACCAGCAGAACGGGTACTGTCAACTTCTTCAACTCAACCTGCGGGTCATATTTGAACCAGGAGATGAGGTACGGTTGCACGCTGGGGCGGAGAAGGGCGCCCAGCATAGGATTGACATTGGCCACGGTTTTGCCCAGCTTCAGAGAGTCTAAGGCCGGATAGGCGATGTCTGTCACCGCTTTAGGCTGCAACAGCAACTGGTTCCTGATGATTTTATCTGCCGGTTGGCCCGGGCCAGCAAGGGAAACAAAGGCGTCTGCTTTGGCTTGCTGGGTGGCCAGCATGCCAATCAAAGAGCCTTCACTGTGCCCCATGACCACCACCCGGTTGAAACGCTTGTCCTTCTTCAGCTTCTGCACCCAATGGGTGGCATCGGTCACGTAGTCATCAAACCGGAGGTCTTTTTCTTCGCCTAAGGCGGAGATACTCTCCCCTGAGCCGCGTTTGTCATAGCGCAGGGTGGCAATACCCTGCTGATGCAGCCCTTCAGCCAGCAATTTCAGGCTGTTGTTCTGGGTGGCTACGCTGTTCCCGTTGCGGTCTGTGGGGCCGGAGCCGGCAATGATCAGCACCACCGGCAGGGGTTTAGAAGACACCGGCACCAGCAGGGTCCCTTTTACCATGCCCTTCGGCGTAGCCAGTTCAACGGGTTCTCCGGCAGCAGAACTGCCTTGCCCAAGAACGCGGGTGCACACTGCCAACACAAGCAGGAGGAGAGGGAATAATCTGTTTTTCATCTGTTTTCAGAAAAAGAGCCGATAAACGCCCGAGAAGGCTAGGCCAGTAAAGGAGCGGCGGCTTCTTTGATGCGCTGTTTCAGGCTCTCTGAAGCCGGCGCCAGCGGAAGGCGAACGTACGGCTCACAGATGCCCGCCTGCTGCAGCACCAGCTTTATACCCACGGGGTTGGCTTCTTCATACATCAGCGGGTTGATCTTCCCGAAGGAACGTTGCAGCGGGCCGGCTTCGGTAAAATTCCCTTCCAGCGCCAGGCGCGTCATCCGGCTGAACTTCTCCGGAAAGGCATTGCCCAGAACGGTAATAATGCCGTCTCCACCCACTGAGATAAGGGGAACGGTGGTCATGTCATCACCGCTGATCACCAGAAAGCCTTCCGGTTTTCCTTCAATAATGGCCATGTACTGCTCCAGGTTTCCGCAGGCGTCTTTGGTGCCAATGATGTTGGGGTGCTGGGCCAGCCTGAGCGTAGTGGCGGCACTCATGTTAATGCCTGTCCTGCCCGGCACGTTGTACAGCAGCACCGGCACCGGAGAAGCGTCAGCAATGGCGGTATAGTGCAGAAAGACGCCCTCCTGTGAGGGCTTGTTGTAGTAGGGGCATACTGAAAGGATGGCGGCAATGCCTTCAAAGTCAAGGCCTTTGATCAGGTCCAGTACATAGTGGGTATCATTGGCCCCTAGGCCGTACACCAAGGGCTTGCGGCCGGCAATGCGCTCTTTGGCAAAGGCCAGCAGCTCTTTTCTCTCAGCGGGGGTGGTGGTCACAGACTCGCCGGTGGTGCCGTTCACAATCAGGTAATCTACGCCGTTCTCTATGGTATAGTCAATCAGGCGGCCAAATCCTTCAAAATCAACGCTCAGGTCTTGGTTGAAGGGAGTTACCAGCGCCACGCCCGTTCCTCTTAATGCTTGCATGTTTGTTTTCTATGGGTTGTGTGGTCAAAGATAATGATTCACAAGGTAATATGTGAAACGTTACTAACGCTTGTTTTGGAAAGCCCTTTGCCTCAGTTCTGTTTTGGGGCTGATTTTCAGAAAACAGCCCCAAAACAGAAAATCAGGTTTGAGAGGAGCTAAAGATTCTTACTCTCCACCCAGCGCATAAACTCCTCGCGGTAGCTGTCTCCAATAGGGATCTCCTGCTCTTTTATTTTAATGCGGCTTTTCTCTATGGCCTCAATGTGCGGGAGGGAGACAATGTATGACCGGTGCACCCGCGCGAAGTCATGTTCCGGCAGTTTCTCCATGAGCTTGTTCATTGATAACAGCGTGATAATCTTGCGGTTTATGGTGTGCAGGATCACGTAGTCCTTCAGGCCTTCAATGAATAAAATGTCTTTCAGGTTCACCCGCAGCGTCTTGTAGTCAGCCTTTACAAAAATGAAATCCTCGTTTTCGGCCGGGGCCGAAGGCATAACCGGGGCCGGGGCTACAAGTTGCTGCTGCAGCTGCGCCCGCTCATGCACTTTGTTCACGGCCCGCAGGAAACGGTCAAACGGAATGGGCTTGAGCAGGTAGTCTACCGCGTCTAAGCTGAACCCCTCCAGGGCGTACTGCGGATAGGCGGTGGTGAAAATGACGGCGGGGCGGTGGGAGAGTGACTGTACAAACTGCACGCCCGTCAGTTCTGGCATTTCTATGTCCAGAAAAAGCAGGTCAATGGGCTGTTGCTGCATCACTGCCATGGCTTCCAGGGCGCTGGAACAGGATTGCACCAGTTGCAGGAACGGGATTTTGCTGATGTAGGAGCGCATCAGATCCAGCGCAAGGGGCTCATCATCAACGGCAAGACAGGTGAGTTGCATAGAACAAGGTACGGTTAGGATAGCAGGGTGAGCACCAGGGTGGTTTCAAATTGAGACCCTTGCGCCTCTGCTTGAAGGGAGAAGGAGCTGGGGTACAGCAATTCAAGCCGGCGGCGCAGGTTTTGTAGACCAATTCCGCCGTAGGCGTCTTTGGGGGCGTTGGGCTTGAGGGTGTTGTCTGTGGTGAAAGTCAGTCTATGTTGCTCCACTGCCAGCCTCAGTTGCATGGGGGCGGTGGTGAGGCCGTGCTTGAAGAGGTTTTCCACCAGGGGCATGAGGAGCATGGGCGGCAACTGCACGCGGGAGACATCACCGTACACCTCCAGGGTCAGGAGCGCCGGGTTGGGCAGGCGCAGGCGGTGCAGGTCCAGCAGGTGCTGCAGGTGCTCCAGCTCTTTTTCCAGGGGAACCTGCGCCGTCTGGGTTTCATAGAGCTGGTACCGCAGCAGCAGCGAGAGCTTCATGATGGCATCTGGCGTACTGGGGGCGTTCTGGTAGGCGAGCGAATAGATATTATTGAGCGTGTTGAACAGGAAATGCGGGTTCACCTGTGACTTGAGCAATTCCAGTTCTGTATGGGTGTGCTGAAGCTCCAGTTCCTTCCGGCGGCGCTCGTTGCGCAGAAAGTCCCCCGTTACTTTTAAAGCCGAACTCAGGAAGATGCTCATCACCCCCGTCACGGCAATCTGGAGCATGTTGTGCCCAAAATTCAGGAGGGAAGGGTGTTTCTGTAGTTGTTGGGCCATTCTGGCTACTTCCTGGGCTATGGCTTTTTTCTCCCAGATCTCAATGGGCGCCCGCACCGCCGCGTAAACCGCCAGCGTGGCAATAACCGCCAGGGCGTACCATACCACCCGGTCTTTGGCCAGGATCTTGGGCACCAGCACAAACCAGTTGAAGTAAAACAGCAACAGGTGAAAAAGAATGGTCTGCGTCACGTCCAGCGCCAGCCAGGGTATGGGAATCCAGTTGGGTTCGCCCATGTTGAAGTGCACCAACAGGGTCAATGCCAGCAGGGTCACCCAGAGCAGCACATGCAACAGCAGCGGAATGTGTTTCTTCATTTCTCTTGGTAAAGCTATCCAAAACTACACATTCAAAACAGGTTTGCGTTAAGATGGAGGGACATTTAGACCAACGCCCCAAATGTATAGATGAACAGGTTGAAGGGGATGAACCGGTGATTCGTCTAAAGGAATGGCGGGTTGGTATAGTTTAGTTGCAGACGGCTGGGTAATGGACTTCTTTTGGACATCACTTCGTCACCACGCCATGAAAGACCTGCTCATTCACACCCAGAACCTCTGCTACCGCTATGGCCGCCAGAATATATTGAAAGGGCTGGATCTGCACATTCCCAAAGGGAGCATCTATGGTTTTCTGGGACCCAACGGTGCAGGAAAGACCACCACCATCCGGTTGCTGCTGGGCCTACTGCACCCAACAGCAGGAGAAGTACAGCTTTTTGGGCGCGAACTGAGGCAGCATAGAGCAGAGGTGCTGCAGAAGGTGGGCGCGCTCATTGAAACGCCCAGCCTCTACAGGCACCTCACCGGTACCGAAAATCTGGAGGTGATGCGCCGCCTCCTGGGGGTGGAGAAGAAACGGGTTGCTGCGGTGCTGGAAATGGTACGTCTTTCGGCAGATGCCCACCGGCCCGTCAGGCAGTACTCACTGGGTATGTGCCAGCGGCTGGGAATTGCCCTGGCCCTGCTCTCAGACCCTGAACTGCTGGTCCTGGATGAACCCACCAACGGGCTTGACCCCAGCGGCATCAGGGAAATGCGGCAACTGCTCAAAGACCTGAACCAGCAGCACGGCAAAACCATTTTCGTCTCCAGCCACCTGCTCAGTGAGATAGAGAAAACGGTGACGCACCTGTCTATTCTGCATCAGGGGAAACTCTCTTTTGAAGGCAGCGTGCAGGAGCTTCAGCAGGTAGCCATACAAGCCAACGTGTTGGAGCTGGAGGTGGCCAATACCCTGCTGGCCAGAGATGTATTGCTGGCGCACGGCCTGGCGGTAGAAACCATGGGCGGGAACTGGCTGCGGGTGGCCGTGCAGGAGAAAGCCGAAGCTGCCGTTCTGAACCAACTGCTGGTGGAGCAGGGGGTGCCGGTCACCGGACTGGTCTTCGCGCAGCAAAGCCTGGAGGAGCTGTTCCTCTCCATGACTGAGGTTCCTTCTGTTGAAACCTCTATTCCCCAACCTCTAGCCCTCGTTTAAGCCATGGAAGCAATTGGCATCTATCTCCGCCGTGGCCTTTCGGCCGAAGCGTTGAAAATTAAACGCACCTGGGCCTTCTGGCTGGCGCTGCTGGCTCCACTAGCTGTGGTGAGCATGACGTTTCTAGTCTTCTTCTTTAGAGGCGAAAAATTAATCAAGCCGGGCGAGGATCCTTGGTTTCTCTGGGCGGGTAATAACCTCAATGCCACCGCCCAACTGCTGGTGCCCATGTACCTGGCGCTTATCACCGCACTGGTGAACGGCACCGAGCATACCTCCCACGGGTGGAAGCAGCTGTACGCCTTGCCAGTGCCTAAATGGAGCGTTTTCTTGAACAAATACCTCCTTCAATTGGGTCTGGTGTTGGCCACCTACTTTACATTTCTGGCTGCAATGCTGGCGGCGGGCTATGTGCTGGGATGGCTGCGGCCGGAACTAGGATTTCAGCACTACCACCACGTGGGAAGCATCAGTTTGGGGGCCTTCCGGATCTTCATTGGCTCGCTGTTCATCTTCACCTTGCAGTTCTGCATCAGTTATAGGTATAAGAGCATTGCCATGAGCATAGGTTTGGGCATTCTGTTCACACTGGCATTCCTGATTGGGTCACGGTGGGAGCACATTGGCTATTACCCGTACAGCTGGCCCTATTTTTCAGCAATGGGTTTCTTTACCAAAGGCGCCGGGGTGTTTGTGCCGCAGATGTGGTACAGTGTTTTGGCCAGCCTCAGTTTGCTGCTGCTGGCCCTCTGGGCTTCGGCCCGAAGACAGATTCTTTAGTTTTCCCCTCTTTTCACTAAAACAGGTCATAAACAGAAACCATGAAAATTCTCTTCACTTTAGTAGTTGGTGCCGCCCTGGGCTGGGTAAATGCGCAGTGGGACGTACAGGGGCAACTGGCCCTGGAGCAGTACCAGCAACAACTGGAAATGAAAAAAGACACTGTCTTCAAAGCAGCAGTGGGCGAGGTGGAGGAGAAGCTCCAGTTCCCCTCAGAGCTTTTGCGGTGGCGGTAACCCTGCTTCCCCAGTTCTAGTTAAAGACTTCCAGAAAGTGTCTGCTCTTGCGTTTTGGAGCTGTTTTCTGAAAAACAGGCCGAAAACAGAAATTCACCCCGGGCCCTTTATGACAAGGCTGGTGAGGGAGCGGTCAACGGCCATGTAGGGAGGGCTGCCAAAAGAAAGGTCGGGGTTGACCCTACCGCCAGGCGGAAAGCTGGGTGGCAGGGAAATAGCAGATTTGTGCGCTTGTAACTATGAAATGTAAGGTAATAAGGGAGAATGTTCTCTGGTGGTAAACCTTTTCCTTAGAAGTTGGTTTTGTCTGTAGTTGTTAAAGAGTAAGATTGTTTTAGTTGTAATAAGTGGTAGAAAAGCGGCCGGGGTTCCTGCCGCTTTTCTGTTTTCGGGCTGTTTTTGGGAAAACAGCCCGAAAACAGAAAAGCAGGCGGCTGGCTGCCAGGCAAGGCAGTGGGGTGCCGGTCCACTTATCCTGTGCCAGGGGGCTGGAATGATTAGGAAATCATCTGGTTGAACTCCTCTTCGCTCACAATTTTCACCCCCAGTGCGGTGGCTTTCTCTAATTTGCTGGGCCCCATTTTATCACCGGCCACTAAAAAAGAAAGTTTTTTGGAGATGGAGCTGACCACTTTTCCGCCGTGGGCGGCAATGGTCTCTTGCAGTGCATCACGGGAATAGCCGGAGAAGACACCGGAGACCACAAACGTGAGCCCTTCCAGCTTGTTGCTCTGAGGCGCTACTACTTCCAGTTCGCCCAGGTCCAGCAGCAGGCCGTGCTCCTTCAGGCGCTCCACCACGTGCACATGGGCCAGGTCCTGAAAATATTCGCGCACTGAGGCGGCAATGCGTCCCCCAATCTCCGGCACGGCAATGAGTTCCTCCTCAGAGGCGGCCCGCAGGGCATCTATGTTCCGGAAATGCTGGGCCAGCTTTTGTGCCACAGTGGCACCTACAAACCGGATGCCCAACGCAAACAGCACCCGGTCAAACGGCACCTCTTTTGATTTCTCTATGGCGCTCAAGATGTTGTCTACTGTCTTCTTCTGGAACTTGACGGTGCGGGTTTTGCCGGTTTCCTCGTCTTGGTACACTTTCTCCAGCCCAAAAAGCGTGTCATAGGTGAGATCATAGAGGTGCTCTGGGCTGGTGACCAGGCCGCGCTCGGCGAGGAGTTCTATTTTGCCTTCGCCCAGGCTCATGATGTTCATGGCTTTTCGGCTGATGAAGTGTTCCAGCTTGCCCTTCACCTGCGGCGGACAGCCTTTCTCATTGGGGCAGTAGTGGTTGGCTTCCCCTTCGGTACGAATAAGGGGGGTGTTGCAGGCGGGGCAGGTGGTGGGGTAGACAATGGGTTCTGCGTTTTCTGGCCTGAGTTCTGTTTTTACGGCCGTTACCTTGGGTATGATCTCGCCGCCTTTCTCCACCATTACCTGGTCGTGCAGCATGAGCCCCAGGCGCTCTATCTCATTGGCGTTGTGCAGCGAGGCCCGCTTCACCGTGGTACCCGCCAGCAGCACCGGTTTCATGATGGCCACCGGGGTCACGGCGCCGGTTCTGCCCACGTTGTATTCAATCTCCAGCAGCTCGGTCACGGCTTCCATGGCTTTGTACTTGTATGCCATGGCCCATCTGGGACTTTTGGCGGTGTACCCAAGTTCCTCCTGCTGCGCGTAGGAATTCACTTTCACCACAATGCCGTCTGTGGCTATGGGCAGCTCAAACCGTTTGGTTTCCCATTCGTGTATGAAGTCCAGCACCTGGTCAATGTTCTGGCACACGCGCCAGGTAGGCGACACATTCAGCCCCCACCGCTGCAGCGCCTCCAGACTTTGAGAATGGCTGTCAAATAAAGTTGGCGTACTCAACAAACCGTAAGCGAACATGCTCAACCGGCGGCGGGCCACTTCTTTGGAGTCCTGCAGTTTCAGGGTTCCAGACGTGGCGTTACGCGGGTTGGCCATCAAGGCTTCGCCTATCTCCTCGCGCTCCTTGTTCAGTTCCTCAAACACGTTGAACGGCATAAAGACCTCGCCCCGCACTTCTACCTCTGCCGGTACATCTTCGCCGTGCAGGTGCAGCGGAATGGTTCTAATGGTGCGCACGTTGGGGGTGATGTCATCGCCACGGGTACCGTCACCGCGGGTCACGCCCAGGCTGAGGGCGCCATTGGTGTAGGTGAGGCTGAGGGCCACACCGTCAAATTTAAGCTCGCAGACATACTCCACCTCGTCGCCGGTCACTTTGCGTACCCGCTTGTCAAATTCCCGCACCTCTGCCTCAGAGTAGGTATTGCCCAGGGAAAGCATAGGGTACTTGTGCTTCACCGTAGGGAAATTCTTGGTGATGGTACCGCCAACGCGTTGGGTGGGGGAGTTGTCTGACCTATACTGCGGATGCGCCTCTTCCAGCTCCTGTAGCTCTTTCAACATCTGGTCAAACTCGTAATCAGACACTTCTGAGACACTGTTCTGGTAGTACTGGTAGTTGAGGTAGTTCAGACGGTTGGTCAGCTCCAGAATACGGGCTTGCGGGTTCTGCTCAGGCATGGCGGGTGGTGGTAAAGTTTACCCGGTAAAGATAGGGAAAAGGAGGTTTCACCACCCCCAGCCTCTCCTAAATTAGAGGGGGACTCCTGCCCCGGCAAAAAAGAAATCCCTTTGTTATAGCAAGCACTTGATTTACAGCAGGCGTTTGTTTTTGGCCTCTTTTTGAGAAAACAGGCCGAAAACAAGGAAAAACCATAACGTAGTCTCTCTATTCCTTTAGATAGGCTAGATTATGAGCCCAGGTGGGGAGGGCGTCCATTTAGTAAACAATTGGCATGAACCTCTTTTTGTGCCCTCTCTACTTGCCATGACCTTAAAGGGAAAAATCAGGTACAAGGGAACGGAAACTACATCTATGCGTACCTCCTGGTAAGAATCCAAACCTTACCCTATGTCTTACCTTGTAATGGGTGTGTCAGGGAGTGGCAAAAGCACCGTGGGCTATCTGTTGGCCCAGCAGCTGCATCTTCACTTTATTGATGCCGATGACTACCATCTGCCAGCGAGTGTGCAGAAAATGAGCAAGGGCATTCCGCTGACAGATGATGACCGGAAGGACTGGCTCCTGCGGCTGAACCAGCTGCTGCGGGAAGCTGAAAAGGCGGGGCAGGAGCTAGTCATGGCTTGTTCGGCTTTAAAAGAACAGTACCGTCAGGCGCTGCAGCAGGATCTGGCCTCCCCGTTGAAGGTGATCTACCTGCACGGGGAGAGGGAGGTGCTGCAGGAGCGCATTGGCAACCGGGCGGGTCATTTCATGCCCAGGATTCTGCTGGAGTCGCAGCTGGAGACCCTGGAGGTGCCGCAAACTGCCTTGCACCTTCACATTGTGCATTCACCTGCGCTGCTTGTACAACAAATCATAAACCATTATCACGTTATGGCCGCCACTGAAGAAAACTCTGATAAAACGCTGGCACAATTTGGGGTGATTGGCATGGGGGTGATGGGCAAAAGCCTTGCCCTCAACCTTGCGGGCAAAGGGGTGCCGGTGGCCGTGTACAACCGTACGGTGGCAGGGGTGGAAGAACGGGTGGCTGAGGATTTTGTGCAGGCCCACCCTGACCAGCCCCTGCAGCCGTTTTCTAAGATGGAGGCCTTTGTGCAGTCGCTGGAGCGGCCAAGAAGAATTCTGGTGATGGTGAAAGCAGGCGGGGCCGTAGATGCCGTCCTGAAAGAGCTCAGGCCGTTGCTGCAAGAAGGGGATCTGGTCATGGACGGAGGAAACTCCCACTACCTGGACACCCGCCGCCGGACCCAGGAAATGAAAAGCCTGCATCTCCATTTTCTGGGCGTGGGCATTTCTGGGGGCGAAGAAGGCGCGTTGAAAGGGCCGTCTCTGATGCCGGGCGGCGAACGGGCGGGCTATGACAGCGTGGCTCACCTGCTGGAGCGGCTGGCAGCCAAAGACAGGAAAGGCAATGCCTGCTGCGCGTACATAGGCCCCGAGGGCGCCGGGCATTTTGTGAAGATGGTTCACAACGGCATTGAATACGCTGAAATGCAGGCGCTGGCAGAGGCGTACCAACTCATGCGGTTTCACCTGGGCTTTTCCCCATCGGCCGTGGCCGAAGAATTCCAGAACTGGCAAAACAGCGGTTTAGACAGTTACCTGCTGGAGATCACCGTGGCCATTTTGCAGAAGCAGGAAGACGGGGAACCGCTGCTGGATAAAATTTTAGACGCCGCCGAACAAAAAGGAACGGGCGGCTGGAGCACAACTGCCGCCCTGGAGGTGGGTGCTTCCCTAGACCCCATTGCGGCGGCGGTGATGGCCAGATACCTTTCGGCGCAGAAGGCGCAGCGGGTGCAGGCGGCAAAGGTGTATGCCGTAGAGCCGGAACAGCTGGTGGGCGTGCCGCTGCTGCTGGTGCAACAGGTGAAAAGCGCCTATGAGGCGGTGCGGCTGGTGAACCATGCCGTTGGTTTTGAACTGATGCGGCGGGCATCTGAAGAGTACCACTGGCAGCTGGACTTGAGCAGCATTGCCCGCATCTGGACCAACGGCTGCATTATTCGTTCCCTCCTCATGGAGGAGCTGGCAGATGTTTTAAAAACAGAAGGCCCCCTTCTCCAGCAGGCGCGGGTGGTAGAGAAAATGACGACGCTACTGCCTTCCTGGAAAGACGTAGTGGCCTCTGGTTTGAAAGCCAACGCGGCTTTGCCCGTCTTCTCATCTGCTTTGAATTACGTTTTGGGGTACGTGAGCCAGCAATCACCCGCCAACCTCATTCAAGCGCAACGTGATTACTTTGGAGCCCACACCTTTAGAAGAGTTGATCAGCCTTTAGACCAGTATTTTCACGTGGCTTGGTAACAATTGAAGCGGAAGTTCTCAACCTGAATTTCTTGGCAGGATTGGTTAGAGGCTGCTCACAAGAATTCCTGTTTTTGGGCTGATTTTCTAAAAACAGGCCAAAACAGGAGTGGGTTCTGCCTTATAATAGTTTGAGCGACTGCAGGAGGTGTTTTAAAGGTAATTGACCAAGTGGTTAATATCTGAAGAGAGCACCCGCTTTACCTCTGTTTTAGAAATTGTCCTGTAATCTTAAGTGGCATAGGCTTCTGCAGTGGCTTGCCATGGGAATTGCGTTTGCATGTTGTTGTTTAAGGGGTTAAGGGTTTCTGGAGTATCAAAGGCGAAAGTGTGCGCTAGTGTATTTAGGGCTAGCGTGGAAGAGCTTCCTGTTTCAGGGCTATTTTCTGAAAAGTAGCCCTAAAACGGCGGCACAAGCAGACCTTGCGGCATGGGTAAAACTATTCAGAAAGAAGAAGAAGAAAGTCTGAACAGGTTCTTCAGAAAACATCTTATCCCGAAAAGAACCTCACCTCCAACTTTTGACATCTTCCTGCGGGAAAGACCTGTATCTTTGTGACTTTCCATACATGTCACTATGTCTTTTGCAGAATTAGGTTTAACAAAGCCCCTGGTGAACGCCGCGGCGGCCCAGCAGTATGATCAACCCACCCCCGTACAGATGGGCGCCATTCCGGCGGTGCTCAAAGGGAAGGATGTGCTGGGCATTGCGCAGACGGGTTCCGGGAAAACCGCCGCGTATGCCTTGCCGCTGCTGGACCGGGCACAGACCAACCGTGCGTTCAGAAACCGGTATGTGAAGGTGCTGGTGCTGGTGCCTACCCGGGAGCTGGCGCTGCAGGTGGGTGAAGTGTTTCTTTCGTTCAGCCGCCATATACCAATTCAGATCAAGACGTTAGCCGTGTTTGGGGGCGTGTCCATCAATCCGCAGATGAAGCGGCTGTCAGGCACCGACATTCTGGTGGCAACCCCGGGGAGACTGCTGGACCTGGTTGAGTCAAAAGCGGTACACCTGGCAGATGTGGAGACGCTGGTGCTGGATGAGGCTGATAAAATGCTGAACCTGGGCTTTGAAGAGGAGATGCGGCAGATCCTGGCGCTGTTGCCCAAAAAGCGGCAGAACCTGCTTTTTTCTGCCACCCTGGACAACCAGGTGCGGGCCATTCAGGAGACACTGCTTCATGCCCCAGAGGTGGTGGAGGTAAAGGACGAGCAACGTCTGGTACCGGCGGCTATCAAAGAGATCGCCTATCTGGTGGACACCGAGCGGAAGGGCCCTTTTCTGCGCTATCTTATCAAGGAGCAGAAGATGCAGCAGGTACTGGTATTTGTGTCAGCAACCAAGCGGGCAGATCACCTGGTGACCAAATTGAGCAACAACGGCATTAAAGCAGTGGCGCTGCACAGCGGTAAAAGCCAGGGAGCCCGCACAGAAGCGCTGGACTTGTTCAGGAAAGGAAAGGTGCCGGTACTGGTGGCCACAGACCTGGCGGCCCGCGGCATTGACATTGTGTCTCTTCCGCACGTGATCAACTATGACCTGCCCCGCTCCTCCAAAGATTATATCCACCGCATTGGCCGTACCGGCAGGGCCGCCGCCACCGGTGAGGCCATTACCCTGGTGACCCCAGAAGATGCCCACCACTTTAAAATTGTGCAGAAACAAACCAAACGCATCATTCCTGCGCAAGAGACAACCGAGATTGACCTGAAGGGCTTCTAATCTGAGTAGTTAGAAAGACAAATGCGTTTTAGGGCTGTTTTTCTGAAAACAGCCCTAAAACGCATTTTTTATTTTTCGGCACCGCCGACTATGGATTGGTAGACCAGATGCCCGCTTCCTTGATGAAGACCCTGCGGTTGAGGGTGAGCTGGCACACCAGAAACTCGGCGAAATCCTCGGGTTGCATGACTTTGTCAGGGTTCCCGTCTGTGAGTTTCAGTTCAACGGCCAGATCTGTGGCCACGGTGCTGGGGGTGAGGGTGGTGACCCTGATGTTGTGCTTTCTTACCTCCTGCATCAGGGACTCGCTCATGCCAATCAACCCGAACTTGGAGGCACTGTAGGCACTGGTGACCGCCGCGCCGCGCTGGCCGGCGGTAGAGGAGATGTTTACAATGTCACCGGTTTTGTTGGAGATCATGGCCGGGAGTACGGCTCTGGTCACATAATAGGCCCCCAGCAGGTTTACTTTGATGATCTGCTCCCACTGCTCGGGCTCCAGATCCATGAACTTGCCAAACGAGGCGGTACCGGCATTGTTGATCAGGATGTCAATGAACCCCAATTCCTGCTGCACCTGTTCAACTGCTTCGTTCACGCTGTGAATATTGGCCACATCAGCAGTAACCACAGAGGTTTCCACCCCCAGTTCCTCCAGTTCGGCGGCAACTTTCTGCAGGTCTTTTTCAGTGCGCGCCAGGAGCCCCACGTTTACACCTTGTTTTGCGAGGGCAATGGCCACGGCTCTTCCTATTCCTTTTCCGGCTCCGGTAACCAGAGCGGTTTTCCCTTTCAGTGATTCCATAGTTTGTCAGTCTGTTTTAGATCAAAACTAGCACATGCAGGCTTCTCTAGAATAGCCAGCCACGGTATCCTACAGGATACATGCTTCAGTCTCTTTTACTAACGGAAATTCTTTTAGTGTGTTAAGTGGTGTGTTAAGGTCTGTTGCCGCCGGTACTTTTTTTACCCACACGTTCTTTCCGTTTGGTCAGAAAGCCACTCAAAAATTAACAGGCAGGCGGAACACAACCGAACCGGGGAAAAATAGGAAACAGTTGTGCATATTTACCCAGAGGAGGCCCTGAGGCTGCCCAGACTGGTGCCACCCCAGCTGTAGTAGCACCTTGTTAGTTCTGCAACGCCTGTACCGGGGCGCGCTTGGAGATCAGCTCCAGGCCTTTGGCTTTTTTGCCGCGTTTGTTCGTGAACTGGCATTTGATGATCCCGTGCTCAGGCGAGAAAAACTCCTCAACCTGGTAAACATCCCGCAGGGCAATGCCTCTGGCGTCTAGCTCCACTTCATACTGGTAGGTGATCTTGAAGCAGTCAAAGG
Source organism: Rufibacter ruber (assembly GCF_014138425.1). Classification (NCBI taxonomy): domain Bacteria; kingdom Pseudomonadati; phylum Bacteroidota; class Cytophagia; order Cytophagales; family Hymenobacteraceae; genus Rufibacter; species Rufibacter ruber. Next base: position 221,080 of record NZ_JACJIQ010000007.1, on the reverse strand, counting down.
TGCCGGCCGGGGTGGTGAGTTTCTCCTGGGCCACTACCTTTCTGTTGCTGGCCACCATGCTAATGGTGCTGATGTCTACATTGGAAGAGCGTACCCGCACCCCCAGCTTTCCGGTGGGGAGCTGTTGCCCCACCGCCAGCACCTTAGGGTAGGCTATGTCTTTGGGGGTGAAGTCAAAGTCTTTGCCGTCAAAGGCTTTGAGGGCCTGTTCACGCAGCAGAAGCTTGGCATCCAGGTAAATACTGTCCCCGTTGCACCTGATCCGGAATTCTTCTATGGTTTTGGTGCGTTTGTTCTTGTCCATGCGCGCGCTCTTGAAGGTGGTGGTAAAGACGCCGTCCTGGTTGTTCATCTGCTGCACCACCTTGTTGTGCAGAATCCCGTTTTCCCGGCCTTTGTCTGTGACCTGGTAGATGAATTCAGTATTTTTAGATAAGCCCAGCGGTTGCGTGCAGTCCTGGGCGAAGAGGTACTCAGGCAAGAAGGCGAGCAAGGTAAGAATGACTAGTTTAGTAATTGTTTTCATATAAAAGAAGGGCTGGCAAGCCACAAATGAGGTTGAGGGGTATACGTAAAACTACGGAGGCGGGATGTGCAGAAGTTGTACTCCTGTAAGAATTGAAAACTGATGCCCCCTCTACCCGTATTTACGTCTGATTAACGTATGCCTTATGGAAAATTCAACCCACCCCATTCAGCAGCTTTCAGAACTGGCAGAGGTCCTGCTCCAGAAATTAAAAGCCACCCAGACAGATATCACTTTAGAGTTTGATGACGTTCAGCTACAGGGGCCGGGTCCGCAGGGGCAGCCGGGGCAGTGGCGACTGAACGGGAAAGTCTCCTTGACCAGCAAGTCAAACGGGCAGAAAGGAGCATAGGAATGGAATTCCCCTTTGATATTTCTGCCCAGGTGGTGTTCACGGTGCAAGAGGACCATGTGTTTCTGGTGGCTGAGGAAAACTACATTATTGTGAATTTTCAGGACCACGCGGCCCTGGAACGGGTGATGCAGAATATTTTACCGCCCTCTTCTGGAAAAGGCGGGGGCGGCATTAGCGGCAGCCTGGACAAGGCGCGGGATCTGAACGCAAAACTCTTAGCGGCCGGGCTGGTGGTAGACGTGCGGGTGAACAATAAAACCTATATAGAGTTTGGTACCTCGGCTTCACCTAAGATCACCGCCAATGCCGTCATTGGCAAAGTGGGCTCCTGGTTTAAACGGGGGTAAGCAGTGGTTTTCTAAGAGGCGGGAGGTGCTTAAGCCAAGAGTTGCCGCCGCTATACAATTTAAGGAAAGCAGGTGCAACCCCTTTGGAAAGAAAAGCATCTTTTTAGCATTAACTGGCAAACATTCTGCTGATTGACATGGTATTACAGTATGAATGCGCCGTCTGAACAGAAGGCAGGCACGGTGGGTTGAACGTATTAACAGACATGAAATCTGAGAACCAAAACAAAATAGGCGCTGGCAAACTCCCCAGCTTTGAACAAATTGAGAAGGTGCCGCCTCTCAAAATGATCTTGTATGTGAGTATGGCCGGTATGGGCGTGCTGTTCTTCATCCTGACCGTCATCTTTCTAATGAAAGCAGGGCAGGTGACCAACCAGAAAGAAATCCTGTTACCCAAACTATTCACGGTGAGTACCGTGGTGATTTTGGTGAGCAGTTTCTTCATGCAACAGGTGCCTGACCAGTATCAACAGGATAACCTGGTGCAGCTGAAGCGACAGCTGGGCTGGGCTTTAGTATTGGGTTTTGTGTTTGCCACTGCCCAGGTGGTGGCTTGGTTTGAGCTGGATTCAAAAAATGTTCTGTTCAACGGCCACACCACCGGTACGTTTCTGTACCTGCTCTCTGCGTTACACCTGCTACACATAGCGGGTGGCCTGGCATTTTCTGCGTTTCTATTTATTAAGACCAGCCGCGCGTCTGCAGATCCTATTAGAACCCTGGTGTTCATCAGAGATCCGTATAGACGTATGCAGCTGGAGATGCTGCGCAGCTATTGGCATTTTCTGGATGTGGTTTGGGTGGCTTTGTTCTTCACCTTCCTATTCGCCATTTAACGGAAGAACCGGTTTTAATTTCTGGTAAGATGTTTCTAAACCTGGGGCTATCCCTCGTGTCTAGTCTGAAGGCGTGCATCATCTTATGGTAAAAGACTTTCGTCTCGCGCTTGGGATTATGTCTGTGATTCTGTCTGGAATAAAAGTTACGGCTGGGAGAGGCAGACTGGTAGAAAGAATCAAGTACATGGTAGCGGGCGCAAGTACCTGACCCTGAGGTAAAGGAGGAGCCGTTTATAGCGGCCCAACCTTCAATCCTTTCCTAAACAATCAGTTATAGCTTCTGATTAGCGAACCTCCTGCTGTCTGTTTTTGGCTTGTTTTTTGAAAAACAGGCCAAAAACAGACAGCAGGAGGCTCTTGGTATGGGTGCCGCCTTACTCGCAGAAATGGAGGCTGTAGAGGTCAAAGTTGCGGTGGGCAAAAAGGGTGTCAAAGCGGTAGCTGTAGCCAACCCCGTTAGGCTTTTTACCGAACTGCACATTCCTGATGTACTTCCGGAGTACGTCGTGCAGCTCTGAGTTCAGGAGAAGCTCCCCCCAGACCACCACCTGGTCCTGGTCTGGGTTCATTTTTTTCTCTTCCAGTACAAAGAGCACAAAGTAAATGAAGTCCTCATAAGAGGCAAAGTAAAAGGAGTTGCAGAACTCCAGCCGCATGCCCTGTAACACCACCAGCGTCACATAATTCCGGTCAACATATATGTACAGCACGGGGCGGGTGGTTCGTTCGGCCATGTGCAGGAAGCCCTCCATCAGGGCAGAGGTCTGGTGTACATATTCCACCGCTGAACCTTTGAAATGACTTCTGGCCCACGCCTCCAGCTTGGCCGGTACCGTAAACACGTTTACCAGTTCCAGCCGCTGGTGGTCATAATGATGCACCACTTCCTGCTCCAGCTCTACCACCGCATTTAGCTGCAAATACTCCTCCCGGGCCTTTAATTCAAAGAGGGTCTCCGGAATCAGGGTGAACTGCTGGTTTTTGATGCAGAGGCGCACCTGTTTCCAGTGGGGCTGCTGCAGAAGGGGGTGGGTGGTGCTTAATTCCTGCAGGGTGGCTATGGCGGCGTCAACCGTTGTTAAACCGGACGGCTCATAGTCTTCCAGCGCCACAAACTTGTTGCGTTGGGCATCTAGCACGCCTATCCTTATCCTGTGCGCTCCAAAGCACAGGTATAAGTGGGCTCCCGCACTTGCGGAGGCATCAAAGGCGTCATCTACTACGCGTTGGGTCTGTTTAAAGGCCGAGACGTGCGTGTCCAATAGCTGGGGATCATCTGGTGGTACAAAGGAAAAGGGGGCAGGAAACCGCCCAACATCTGCAATAATACAGATTTTTGACCTACCGCCCACGTCTTTTCCCGCTGTTTTCTTACCCGGTTGCGGTTAACTACCGGGCAAAGCCTCTGGAAATGAAGCGCGTGAAGCTGAAATTTGAATTCAATGTCTGGGGCAAATTTCGGCCCGGCCGCAGCGGGGAGGTACGTTGCCAGCCGTGTGCATCAAATCTGCCGGCAACTGCGTACGCACCATCATGAAACTATCAGATAAACTTGAGGCGCTCAAAGAGGAGCTTCCCTTAGACGCCGACATGGGCCAGATAAAAAAAGCCACCTTTGACAATGATGGCATTTAGGTAGACATTGACCTAGGCTACACCCCTGAGTCCAGAATGGGAGACTTTGAGGTAGAGTTTGAGCGCACTGAATACGGGTGGCAGCTAAAGAACATCTTTCAGGCCCCCCTGCCTTAAGAAATCCTGTTTTGGGGCTGTTTTTCAGAAAACAGCCCGAAAACAGCCGTTGCATCAATTCAGGAACGAGTGCCTGGGGATAAACAGGTCATCCAGGTTGACCAGGGCGTGCAGGAGGGGGTGCAGCTCCTCGCGCTGCAACTGGAACATCTCCCTGATGGTGAGGAGCCGCACCTCCTGGAGCAACTGCGCATCTAACGCCAGCTCCGGGTCAGTACCCAGGGCCAGTTCCCCCTGCACCAGTTTCACCTCAAAAAAGAGCTCCATGGCGTGCAGCGGGGGCTTCAGGAACTCATTGAGGTACAGGAAACGGCCAACTTCCACCTCCAGGCCGGTCTCCTCCCTGAACTCCCTGATCAGGCAGTCTTTCACCTTTTCCCCGTATTCCAAGCCGCCGCCCGGCGGAATCCAGAAGACACCATCGCCAAAGGCGGCCTTGTGACGGGCCAACAGTAATTTATCTTCAACTACTAAGAGTCCGCAGACCCTGATTCTGGTTTTAAAAGAATAAGCTTCCGCAAACGGATGTAGGTTCTCCATAAGTTGTAAGGCAGACGGCCGCGCCGTACTTTTGCCACATGCTTAAAACGTATAATCCTGAGTTCTCGAATACGATAAAAGAGAAACTCCGGCGACAATTTTACATGCAATTGCTGGGTTTTGAAATAGAAACCATAGAAGTAGGCAGAATTGAAGGCCGTTTACGGCTTGAGGAAAAGCATAAACAGCACAAAGGCTTTGTGCACGGCGGGGTTACGGCCACGCTGGCTGATATTGTGATGGGCTTTGCCGCCGTGAGCCTGGTGCCCGCAGATTACCACGTGGTCACCGCTGATTTGCGCGTCTCTTACCTGAACCCGGGCGTGGGAGAGGAGCTGGTAGCCAAAGGCTGGGTCTTGAAACAGGGCAGAAAGTTGAACTTTTGTGAGGCAGAAATCTTTAGTATAGATGGGCAGGGGCAGGAAACCCTCATTGCCAAGGCGTCTGCCACCATGGCCACCATAGAGCCGTCTTCCCAGCCCGCATAGCACAAACCCATGAGTCCAGCCGAAGCGCTTAAAGCCAATTTCCCGTTTGAACCCACCGCAGACCAGAGCCAGCTTTTTCATAAGCTGGAGCAGTTCATTCTACGTAAAACCGGTCTGAAAGAGGTTTTCCTGCTCAAGGGGTTTGCCGGTACCGGTAAAACCACGGTGGTAAGTGCGCTGGTGAAGATCCTGAACCGGTTTGGGTACAAGTATGTGCTGCTGGCCCCCACCGGGCGGGCCGCCAAGGTCATGTCAACGTATTCTAAGAAGCCGGCCTCTACCATTCATAAGAAGATTTACAAGCAAACGGCCAATCCGTACGCAGAGGGGTTGTCTTTTGCCCGCCAGCCCAACAAGCAGGAGAACGTGGTCTATATTGTAGATGAGGCGTCTATGATCTCAGATGACAAAGCCTTTGGCGATAACGGGCTGTTGCAGGATCTCATCAACTACATCTTTGAGAATGCCAGCAATAAATTGCTGTTAATTGGAGACACGGCCCAGCTGCCCCCGGTCAACCAAACCCTCAGCCCCTCGTTAGATGCCGCCTACATGGCCAGCAACTTCAAGTGCCAGGTGCACCAGATGGAGATGCGGCAGGTTATGCGGCAAGCCGAGGAATCTGGTATTCTTATGAACGCCACCCGCCTGCGTAACGAGCTGGTGAAGGAGCAGCCGGAACCGGCCTTCAGAACCCGCGGCTTCAAAGACATCTTCCACATGAAAGGGGACAAGCTGGAAGACGGGCTGCGGTATGCCTATGACAAGTTCGGGATTGAGAACACCACCGTCATCTGCCGCTCCAACAAGAACGCCAACCTGTATAACCAGCACATCAGGCGTCAGATCTTCTTCGCCGAAGATGAGATTGGCGTGGGCGACTACCTCATGATTGTGCGCAACAACTACATGTGGCTGCCCAAAGAAAGCAGCATAGGGTTCATGGCCAACGGCGACTTTGTGGAAATCACCAAGATCATCAGGTTTGAAGAGATGTACGGCCTGCGCTTCGCAGATGTGAGGATACGGTTTGTTGACTACCCAGACGAGGAGGAGCTGGAGACTAAGATCATGCTGGACACCCTTTACTCAGAGGCGCCCGCCCTGCCCGCAGACAAGAACAAGGAGCTGTACCAGCAGGTGCTGCAGGATTACCAGCACATCACCAGCAAACGGCAGCGCACCCTGGAGATGCGGCAAGACAAATACCTGAACGCCCTGCAGGTGAAATTCGCCTACGCCCTTACCTGCCACAAAGCGCAGGGCGGCCAATGGCAGGCGGTTTTTGTAGACCATGGCTTCCTGAAAGATGATACCACCAACCAGGAGTTTGCCCGTTGGCTGTACACCGCCGCCACCCGCGCCTCAGACCAGCTGTTTCTGGTGAATTTCAACAAGAAGCTGCTGGAAGATGTGGTGGCCGTAGAGGAGGAGTAAACAGGGATAGCTTCCAGTTCAATGAAAGAAGCTTGTTTTAGGTCTGTTTTCTGAAAAACAGGTCATAAACGCAAAACCTGGAAATACTTTACTGAGTGTCTTCCCGTTTTGATGAAATGAAATAGAGTGCAGTCTCTTACAGATATGCTTACCAGTTCAAGAAAAGAAAGATGAAAAAGTTCATTGGTGCCGCCTTGTTTTTGTTTGGGGCCGGGAGCACGATGGCGCAAAGCACCCCCCCGCCGTCAGCCGCCGTGCCCAGTCGCTCAGACAGCTCCACCGTTTCCACGCCCGTGGTTCCCGCCGGACCTTCCATTGTCTTTGAGGAACAGAAATTTGACTTTGGAGACATCAGGCAGGGCGAGGTGGTGCAGCATACCTTCAGGTTCACCAACAACGGGAGCCAGCCCCTGGTCATTTCAAACGTACGTACCACCTGCGGCTGCACCGCCACTGATTACCCTAAGAAGCCGGTGATGCCGGGAGAAACGGCCTCCATCACCGCCAGGTTCAACAGTGCCGGTAAACGCGGGCAGCAGAACAAAGTCATTACCATTGATTCTAACGCTTTGCAAGGATCTACCCAGGTGCTGATCATTACCAAAGTAACCGCCGCAAATTAGCGTTTCTGGGCTGTTTTTTTGAAAACAAGCCAAAAACGCCCCTCTTGCCAAAGCAGGAGAGGCGTTTTTGGTGTTTGGAAAGGCGCAACTTCAATTACGGCAGATTCTTCGCCAGGACCCATACCAGGTTGAGCCAGCCACCAATCATGAACAGGCCGCCAATAGGGGTGATGGCCCCCATCCATTTTATGCCCGTGAGGCAGAGAATATAAAGCGAACCTGAGAATATCAGGATCCCGATTAAAAAGCAGAGGCCCGATAACTTTAACCCTGTGGCTCCAGGGAACTGCGTCATCAGTATGCCTACCAGCAACAGGCCCAGGGCGTGGTACATCTGGTATTTGACCGCGGTTTCAAACGTGGCGGTACGGCCGCTTTCTGTTAGCATTTTGGCCAGGCCGTGCGCCCCAAAGGCGCCAATCATTACACCCAATCCGCTGATGAGGGCGCCAAGAAGTAAGATGGTTTTGATGCTCATGCGTTATAAAGTTACGGTTGCTGAATACTCTCTGTACCCAAAGATGGCGCTACCTACTCTGATCATGGTGCTGCCTTCGGCAATAGCCAGTTGGTAATCTGAGCTCATGCCCATTGAAATCTCCCTGAAGTGGTGGGCCTGGGGAAAGAATTCCTGCTTAAGTGTCTCAAAAATGTTTTTCAATGATTTGAACTCTCGCTGAAGCTGTGCCTGGTCCTGGGTATTGGTGGCCACACCCATCACGCCGCAGATCCTGACATGGGCCAGAGCCTGATACTCGTCTGACCGCAGCAGTGCCTGTGCCTCCTGTACATCCAGCCCAAATTTGCTTTCCTCTTCGGCAATGAAAAACTGTAGCAGGCAATTGATAACCCGGTCATGTTTCTGGGCCTGCCGGTTAATCTCCTGCAGGAGCTTCAGGCTGTCAACTGACTGTATGAGATGCACATAAGGGGCAATATATTTCACCTTGTTGGTTTGCAGGTGCCCAATCATGTGCCATTCCACATCTGCCGGAAGCTCAGGCTGCTTGGCCTTCATCTCCTGCGCTTTGTTTTCGCCAAAGGCACGCTGCCCCGCCTCGTACGCCTCCTTTATCAGCTCCACCGGGTGGGTTTTGGAGACGGCAATGAGCTGGCAATGGCTACCTTTCAGCTTTTCCTGGAAATCAAGTAGGTTCTCTTTTATAGACATGTAACAACAATCAGCAATGAACAATGGGCAAATCAAAATTAGTCTTCCAACGCGTTGGTCAGGAAGGTGTTCTTGAGCAGAAGCCACAGCAAAAGCAGCAGAATGGCCCAGCGCAAATATATTTGATAATAGTCACGGGTGTCACGGTAGCGGGTTTCTTTTACCTCTGTTTTTTCTAAAGCGTTAATTCTCTGGAAGATCTTTGAAAGGGCGTTGGCATCCTGAGCCCTGAAGAACTGCCCCTCTGCCAGAGAGGCCAGCTGCCGAAGCGTTTTCTCTTCCAGCCCGGTATGCACAGTGATAGGGGCTCCTGTGGAATCTGTGCCCATCTGCACGGAGCCGTCGCGGCCAATGCCCACCGTGTAGAGCTTCAGTTGATACGCATGCGCCAGCTGCGCCGCCAGTTCCGGGTCAAGGCTGCCCGCGGTGTTTTCGCCGTCACTGATCAGGATGCAGACCTTTGATTTGGCTGTTGACTCCCGCAGCCGGTTAATAGCCACGGCCAGCGCACTGCCAATGGCGGTTCCGTCTTCTGAGATCATGTTCAGTTTGATGTCTTTGATACTCTCTTTCACCAGGCCGTAGTCAGTGGTCAATGGTACCAGGGAATAGGCCCTGCCGGCAAAGACCACAATCCCAATTCTGTCCTGCACGCGGCCGTTGACAAACTGCAGCGCCACCTCCTTAGCCGACTCTAGCCGGTTGGGGGAGAAGTCTGTCAGTTCCATGGAGCCGGAGACGTCCAGCACCAGCATGATGTCAATGCCCTCAGAGGTAAGTTCTACTGTCTCATCTGATTTCTGTGGACGGGCCAGCGCCACCAGAATCAGCACCAGGAAAAGCCCGAAGATAAGGTCTGGGATGTAGCGCAGGGTACTAGTCCAGTGCCACGTGGCTTTGCCTTCAAAAAGGGCTACGTCCAGTTTTTTCCTGAACCTCAGGTGCAGCAGCCACCGCATCAGAAACAGTAGGGGTACAGCCGGCAGGGCATACAGGTAGACAGGGTTGGCCCAGTCATAAGCCTGCCAGGCGCCCCAGGCAAACCAGCCGGGGCTGAGCCAGGAAAAATCAGCGGGTGTTTGCCACATTTCTAATGGAGTCTCTAATGGTTACGTAACGGTAGGCGGCAAAGGCGGCCAGCTGGGAGAGGGCATTGACCACCTCTGACTCGTCATCAGAAATAATGTTCCCGTATATGGCCCGGTCACAGACCTTCAAGGTATTGGCCACCCGTTCATCATCGGCGTAGAAGGTAGTGATCTCTTTGGTGGTGAAAGAGCTGATTTCCTCGTCTTCCAGCTTGGTTAAGTAGTTCTTCCATAGGGTGATAGCCCGCTCCAGCGGTTCTAGGGTTTTAAGTCTCTTGAAGCGGTCTGTGGCAGTCTGGAACCGGTACTGGAATTGGCTCTGGTCTTTCTGAAGCACATATAATCTGTACCTGGTCCTGATGCTCTTCCCAAAGAGGCCCCAGATTCCGCCAAACAACACGCCGGCCGCTACCAGCCCCAGCCCCCAATACAGGTAGTTGAATTCTTCGGCAACGGGCAGCAGTTGGGTTGCAGACCGCAGGGGGAGCGGCTCAGGTAATGATTTTACGTGCTGGATGAGAAATACCGAGTCAGCGTGGGCGGTAAGGAGCAAGGTGTCTCCCTGAAAGAAAAGCCGGGCCTGCAGCTGCAACCGCTGCACGGGCTGCAACTGAAAGGTGCGCAGCACATACACGGTGCTGTCTGTGCTGCGGCCGTTGACGGTTCTGGTGGGGTAGAATTCCTTCCTGACCAGTTCAAAGGGCGTGAACGTGAACGTGGAGTCTGGAAACACCACCTCGGCCTGCGGGTCATGCTTTGAGAGCAGGATGTATTTGAGCGTCTTGCCCAGCTCCACTGAATCCCGCAGAAAGAACCCCTCTACGTTGATTCTGGGCAGCTGCGCCTGACTGATCAAAGGCAGGAGGAAGAGAAGAAGAAATATGTAATGTTTATTTTTGGTCAACAATGGTTGTTCCTTTCACTACTGGTTCAGACGCCACCCCTAATTATTGTCGGCTGTTTTCGGCCTGTTTTTCAAAAAACAGGCCGAAAACAGAAAAATCTACCTGCATTAAAATGTTTTAGGCACTTCGTTTCATAATCTTGTTTCTGGCCCTGAACAGCTGTACAAGCTGCAGGGTATACTCCTGGTCTACATAAATGGGGAGAAAGTCTGCCTGGTACTGGCGGCAGAGCCTGGCCAGTTTCTCCTGGTTTTGGGCGTACGGCACCAGGTATTTTTCCCGGAACGCTTTGGAGGAGGTATTGATCCAGATGGTTTTGCCGGTTTCCTTGTCCAGTAGGGGCACAATGCCCAGGCCGGGGAAAGAGGTTTCGCGCTTGTCCATGAGTTGCAGCACCACCAGGTCGTGTTTTTTGGCCAGCATGGTCAATTCGCGGTCATAGTTGTTGTCTATGAAATCTGAGATCAGAATGATGATGCTCTTGCGCTTGACAACGTTTAACGCCAGCCTAATGCCCGCCCCTATGTCTGTTTTGGTAGACTGGGGCTGCAGTTCGGCCAGGGCTTTGATGAGCGAGTACGCATGTTCATTGCCTTTGCCGGGTTTAATGTACCGCTCTTTCACATCACTGAAGCAGATCATGCCCAGCTGGCTTCCCTGCTTGAGGGCCGCCAGAGCCAGAATGCCGCTGATCTCTTTGCCAATGTCAATCTTCTGTCCGCCGGGAATGCCCAGGGCCTGCGAGCCGCTCACGTCCAGCAGCAGGAACACGTTCTGCTCTTTTTCTTCGCGGTAGGTCTTCACAAAGGTGCCATGGCCCTTGGCCGTCACGTTCCAGTCAATGGAGCGCACGTCATCCCCGTACTGGTACGCCCGAACGTCATCAAATTCCAGGCCGGAGCTCTTGAACACAGATTTGAAGTCTCCCTGCATCTGGGAGTCAATTGCCTTTCTGATCTGTATCTCGTATTTTCGTAGCTTCCTGACCAAGTCTTTCATGCTTTGCGAAGTTTTGTGCAGCGTCTAAAATTACCTAATCTTACCGACAACCGCGTGAAAAAACGTCTTAGTGTCTTTTTGCTTTCCATTTTCCTGCTGGGGTGTACCCCTTCGCCAGAGAAGCCCGCTGACATGCTTCCAGAAGAGAAGATGACCAGCGTGATGATTGACATTCATCTGGCAGAGGCGCGGGTAAACAACCAGGTGCACCATCCAGACACCGCCCGCAAAGTCTTTAAGCTCCTGAAAAAGGGAATTCTTAAAAAGCACGGCGTCTCTGACAGCGCCTTTAAGCACAGCTATGACTTTTATCTTACTAACCCGGCAGCCATGGATAAATTGTATGAGAAGGTAATTGACAGCTTGAGTGCCCGGGAGGCCAAACTCACCCCGCAAGGGAAACCCCTTAAAGTTGAGCCGGTAACTGCCATCTGACCCGGGTACAGGGCTAGATTAGCTTTTTCCCGTTGGGCACCGCTGCCTGCGGCTGGGCTAACACAATATTCTTCTCTTCGTCTTCAAAGCCGGTTACCAGAATCTCTGACCGCCAGGGCCCAATCTTCTTGGGCGGGAAGTTGGTGACACAGATAACCTGTTGCCCCACCAGTTCTTCTAATTGGTACCTCTTGGTGATCTGCGCACTGGATTTTTTAATGCCCAGTTCCCCCAGGTCAACCCAAAGCTTATAGGCAGGTTTGCGCGCCTCAGGAAACGGTTCTGCCTGTACAATGGTGCCAACCCGCAGGTCTACGGCTTCAAATTGTTGCCACGTAATGGTATTCTCCATGGTTTTTGGCGCCCAAGTTAGAGGTTGGAGCGGTACCAGACAAATCTGGGGAAGCACAACCCACCATTCATGTCTTCGTAACAAAGGGCTGTAGGTACCCTTCGTATCAAGCAACGTACTTCCTGAAGCTATGAAAAACAACACTGGAACCACCCTTTCTCTTTGGCAGTCAGGTATTGCCATGCCTGCCACCCCCACGCTCTCAGATAACCTCACAACCGATGTCTGTGTGGTAGGGGCTGGAATAGCTGGCTTAACAACGGCATATCTTTTAACCAGGGAAGGCAAAAAGGTAGTGGTGCTGGAGGCGGGGGAGGTCTGCGGCGGAGAAACGAGCCGTACCACCGCCCACCTTTCCTGGGCGCTGGATGACCGGTTCAGCAAGCTGATCAAAATGTACGGCAAGGCCCAGACGCTGCTGGCCTATCACAGCCACCGGGAGGCCATTAACCGCATTGAAAAGATCATCAGCGACGAGAAAATTGACTGTGATTTCCAGCGGCTCCCGGGGTATCTCTTTCTAGGCGCCACTGATACAGAAGACCAGCTGGACGAGGAGCTGGCGGCCTGCCATGCGCTTGGGTTGCAGGAGGTAGTGAAATTAAAGCACCTCCCTGTAGAAAGCGTGAGTAAGGGGCCCTGCCTGGTGTTCCCAGACCAGGGGCAGTTTCACCCCATCAAGTATTTAGCGGCTCTCACGCGGTATATTCTGGACCACGGGGGGCAGATTTACACCAACAGCCACGTCAACGAGTTCACCACCGGTTTGGTCAACCACGCCGTCACAGACGCCGGGTTCAGGGTAACGGCCAACCAGCTGGTGGTGTGTACTAATACCCCGGTGAATGATTTTTTGACCATGCATACCAAACAAGCCCCTTACCGCACCTATGTGGTTGGGGTGAGGGTGCCCAAGGGAAGTATTCCTACCGCCTTGTACTGGGATGACTCAGACCCTTACCATTACGTACGGCTGGGAACAGTGGCCGGCGAGGAGGAATTTGATTCAGAGATCCTGATTGTGGGGGGAGAAGACCATAAAACAGGCCAGGCCACCGGCGAGGAAACAGAGCGGTTTGCCTGTCTGGAGGAATGGACCCGGGAACGGTTCCCCATGACCCAGGAGGTAGCCTTTCAATGGTCTGGGCAGGTGATGGAACCGGTGGACTATCTGGGCTACATTGGCCGCAACCCCGGTGACAGCAAAAATGTCTACATCGCCACCGGCGATTCTGGGCACGGGATGACCCACGGCACCATTGCCGGTATCCTGATCACTGATTTAATCTGCGAGCGCACAAACCCCTGGGAAGCCCTCTATGATCCGGGCAGGGTTACTTTATCAGCAGACTCAGCCAAAGAATTTTTAAAGGAAAACCTCAATGTGGCCGGGCAATACCTGGATTGGGTGAAACCAGCTGGCAAAGAAGAAGAGGTGATTGCCCCGGGAACTGGGGCCATTGTACAACGCGGGCTGGCAAAGGTAGCGGTGTACTGTGACGCCCAGGGTGCTCGTCATGAATGCTCTGCTACCTGCACCCACTTAGGGTGCGTGGTGCAGTGGAACCATGCCGAGAACTCCTGGGACTGCCCTTGCCACGGCTCCCGGTTTGATCCTTTTGGGAAAGTGGTGGCAGGCCCAGCGTCAAAAGATCTGGAGAAACTGTAAGGCAGAATAGATGGGAAATGCGTTTTGGGGCTGTTTTTACAAAAACAGCCCCAAAACGCATTGGTGTATTTGTAGTGGGGCAGGCGGTTTAACTGGCGTACTGCTCCAGCTCAAGCAGGCGGGCCGCCACATTCTCCACCCATTCCTGCTGCCTGGCTTTGTCCAGCCCGTGGTGGCACTGTGAATCATAAAGATCCTGTTCCTTATGCCAGTTGGTGAAGGCTTCGTTGGCGTAGCGGTTCAAGTCTGCGGCGCCGCGGGAGCAGGCATTGGGCAGCTCTGCCAGGCGCTTGCGCAGCATACGGGCATGCAGTTCAGTCAGGTCAAAGTGCAGCTGCTCATGGGCCAGTAAGGCCGCAGATTTCCGGTTCTTGGTCCAGGACTCCCGCGGGTTGAACACGGCCTCCACCCTGAACTTCAACTGATTTTTTTCACACTTTACCTTCATTTCCATGTTGGTAGAGGTGAGGGCATGGTGCTGGTTCTCAGAGGCGGGGCTTCCGGCAAAATCATCCCAGGTCAGGCGCTTCTGGCCAGACCAGGGAATCATGCTCACAGAGGCCTCCACAGCGGCGGGTTTAGGTTCGGGTTTAGCGGCGGGCGAAGGACTAAACAGCAGCGTGCTTAGCCACAGCGAAATAAAGGATAATGACATAGCTGCCTCGGTAACACAATCAAACTTAAAATGAGTTTCCTGATTATCCCTAAGTTACAAAATTATCTTGGGCTGAACCGCCTGAACCGGAAGAAAAGTAAGACTGCCGCAAACGTGAGCCCGGTAAACAGCCCCAGCCAAATCCCCTTCGCCCCTAAATCAAGCCAGAAGCCCAGGCCATAGCCCAGCGGCAGGGCAATGAGCCAGTAGGAGAACAGCGAGATCATGCTGGGAACTTTCACGTCTTCCAGGCCCCGCAGCGCCCCCAGCCCTACCACCTGCACACCGTCTGAGAGCTGAAAAATAGCCGCTATGATGAGAAGCTGGGCCGCCAGCGCGTGCACCGCCGCATCATCTTTCACATAGAACAGCGGAATAAGGTCTTTGCAGAGAATGATGAGCGTAGCACTGGCGGCCATGAACAGGGCACCCATGACCAGGCTGCTGTACCCGGCCACGTGTACCCCTTTCATATCTCCGGCTCCCCGTAGTTTTCCCACCCTAATAGTTGCCGCCGCTGAAATACCGCTGGCCATCATGTAGGTTACCGAGGCCACGTTCAACGCAATCTGGTGGGAGGCCAGGTCACGGGCGCCAATCCAGCCAATCATCACCGCCGAAAAACTGAACGCCCCCATTTCAAAGATCATCTGCAGGGAGATGGGCAGCCCCAGTTTCACCATGGTGAACATGTGCGCCCAGGAGAGGTTCTGCCGCCGCATGAAATGCAGGTAGCGGGCAAACCTGGGGAAAAGCAATACATAGCCGCCCATCATCAGCGCCATCAGGACGCGGGAGATAAAGGTGGCCCAGGCCGCGCCCAGCAGCCCCATGGCCGGCAGCCCTAATTTGCCATAAATGAGCACATAGTTCAGCCCCACGTTCAGCACGTTGGCAAAGATGGAGATGAACATAGACTGCTTGGTCAGGGAGAGACCCTCTGCAAACTGTTTAAACGCCTGGAATACCATGAGCGGCACCATTGAGAAGAACAGCACGTTCACGTACGGGATGGCCAGCCGCACCACCGCCTCCGGCTGGTTCAGGTAGGCAATGTACGGGGAGAGCGCCCAGAAAGCGAGGAACAGTACAATGCCCACCAGGGTGTTCAGGAAGATGCCGTTCAGGAGCACCAGGGCAATGCGGGTGTGGTTTTTACGGCCATCGGCGCGGGCCACCAGCGGGGTGATGCTGAAGGAAATACCCAGCCCAAACACCAGCACAATGGTGAAGATGCTGTTCCCCAGTGACGCCGCCGCCAACTGTACCGTTCCAATACGGCCGGCCATGACGCTGTCTGCCACGCTCACCAGAATGTGGCCCAGCTGGCTCAGCACCACGGGGTAGGCGAGCCAGAAAATACTTTTATATTCTTTACGGTAAAGAGGAGAGAAAATCACAGCTTTAGAAATAAGGCCGCAAAGCTACGGGTATTTTCCCGCTCTTCCCGCAGACATTTGTCCTGGGAAACAAAGAACAGCATTTGCCGGAAGAAGTGGGGCGTGATAGGCAGGAGAGGAGTGTTTTTCTGTTTTGGGGCTGTTTTCAGAAAATCAGCCCTAAAACAGAAAGTATGGGTTAGGAGACAAACGCTCTGAGCCGCGACAGCGCCTCGTCTAATTCAGGGGCAGGGAGGGCATAGGACATACGCACGGCGGAAGGCATGCCCATGTTGGTGGCAGGCAGTACCTCCAGCCCCTGCTGGTCTTTCAGGGCGGCGGCCCATTCTTCCACCAACTGAAACGGGGAGCGGGGGTTGGCCGCCTGTAGGCAGTTCTCTATCTCTAAGGTAACATAATAGCCGGCATCTGGCACGTTGGCCCGCAGGTTGGGTAGCTGCCCAATCGCCTCTAAAACCTTCTGCCGCTTTGGGAGCAGGTCCTGCCGGTAACTCTGCCAGAGGGCGTGCCGGTTGTGCATGGCCGCGGCCGCCCCCAGCTGGTTCAGGGGGGAGACGCCCCCAATCAGCTGGTGCTGCAGGTGCGTTGACTGTTGCAGGAGGGGGGCGGGGGCAATGAGGTAACCCACGCGCCAGTTCGCCATGGCAAACGATTTGGAGAACCCGTTGACCACCGCTATCCTGTTGCGCAGGGGCTCAAACTGTAAAAGGCTCCGCATCTTAGCAGGCGGGAACACCAGCCCGTCATAAATTTCGTCTGAAAGCACGTGCAGCTGCGGGTACTCCTCCAGCAGCTGCGCCACCGCGTGTAGCTCTTCTGGGGAATAGACTTTGCCGGTGGGGTTGCCGGGGTTGGTGAGAAGGAGCAGGCGGGTCTGGGGTGTAATTCTCTCCCGTAGCGCCTGCACGTCCAGCGCATAATGCTTTGCCGGGTTGGCCGGGAGGGAGACCAGCTGTCCGCCCGCCAACCGCACAATCTCCGGAAAAGCAAACCAGTAGGGGGCGGGGGCAATGACTTCGGCCCCGGGGGTGAGCAGGCAGCTGAGGTACAGGTGCAGGGCGTGTTTGGTGCCGTGGGTGATGAGAATCTGCTCTGCCGTAACAGAAATGCCTTCATCTTCCTGATACCGTTGGGCTATGGCTTCCCGCAAGGCGGCAATGCCCTCTGTGGGTCCGTATTGGTTGGGCTGTGACAGGGCCGCCTGCAGGGCCTGGGTGGCCGCCGGGGGCGTTGCGAAATGGGAGACCCCTAAGTGCAGTGAAAGTACCTCCATATATTTGGGCAGTTGACCAGACAAGATGAGACAAGCGCCGGTCTTTTCCAAACAAGAACACCAACCCGGGGAATGCGTTTTGGGGCTGTTTTCCCAAAAACAGGCCCAAAACAGAAAGCTAAGGCTGAGTGCGTGGTTTACTCCTGGTTTTTATGACAGAACTTGCGCTCTTTTATGTTATAGTAATTGCCGTAGGCCAGCACGTGTACCAGCAGGTTCTCAATGGAGAGCGGCGTGCCAACAGAGGCGTATGAGGTGTTGTTGTGCCTGATGTGGTGCCCGTCAACCACAATGACCAGATTGGAGCCAATGGTTTCAATGATGTTGCCCTCTCTGATCAGGACGCCGGTGTCTTCGCCCAGGCCTATGCCTATTTTAAACGGATGGGTGGCCACCGCCTCCATGAGCCTGCCAAACCTGCCGCGCTTGACAAAGTGCGAGTCAAAGATCACGTTCTGCTGAAACCCCAGGCCCCGGTCCAGCTTCACGGCACCCTTTAATAAGGAGCGGGTGCTGCTGCCGCCCTTGATCATGATGTCAGACATGGCCATGGCCCCGGCGCTGGTGCCGGCAATCACAAACCCCGGCTCCTGTTTGTAGCGGTCCAGCAGAATCTGGTGAAAGGCATTGCCGTTGAAGATGCGGGACAGGCGGGACTGGTCGCCGCCCGAGAACATGACGCCGCTGGCCTGCCGGAGCCGCTCCAGGTTTTCGGGTTTCAAGGCGTCTTCCTCTTCCCGTATGTCCAGCACGTTTACCTGCTGGCAGCCCAGCACCCCAAAGGCGCTCAGGTACATGGCCCCCACCTCCTCTGGGATCATAGAGGCGGTGGTGATGACCTCTATCCTGGCCTGCACGCCCCCCATGGCATCAATCACCCGCTTCAGGATTCCCAGTTCAAAAAAATTCAGGTGAAAACGTTTCTTAGACCTTGGGAAAGTGCCTTTGTCTTCGCTTCCGCCTATTGCGATGAGGGTTCCTTTGGGAGCGATTTCGGGTGTAGCCATGCGTTTAGGGTAAGGGTGAAACAGTGGCTGCTGCGGGTACATGTACCCGGTCTGGCGGCTAAAAGTTTACCCAAAATTAATATGCTCCTTTGGATTTTCTTCAAACTACCAGGCCCGGCCTGCGTATAGACTTCTAAACTAAACCAGATAACACATAAAACTATGGCTAGTAAATTATCATCATTAAAAGACCTGTTTATTCACGAACTCCAGGACCTGTACAGCGCTGAGAAACAATTGGAGAAAGCGCTGCCACTGGTGATGGAGAAAGCCTCTGACTCAAAATTAAAAGCCGCCTTCAAGGCACATATCAAAGAAACCGAAGAGCAGATCCAGCGTCTGGACAAATGCTTTGAAATTCTGGGAGAGAAAGCCGGTGGCGAGAAATGCAAAGCCATGGAGGGCCTGATCAAAGAGGCCAACTCCTTTATGGAAGAAGACGCAGAGGCCTCTGTGATGGATGCCGGTCTCATTGCCTGCGCCCAGCGTGTGGAGCACTATGAGATTGCCGGGTACGGTACCGTTTGCACCTACGCCAAGTTCTTAGGGGAGACCGAAGTGCTGAACCTGCTGCAGGAGACCCTGAGCGAGGAAAAGAAGACCGACGAGAAACTGACGTTCCTGGCTGAGTCTACCATCAACAAGAAGGCAGAATAATAACCGGGCCCTGCCCACCTATAAAAAAAGGCCGATGGAGACATCGGCCTTTTTGTTTTCTGTTTTGGGGCTGATTTGGCCAAAACAGCCCCAAAACAGAAAAACGCCAATTAGCGGCCTTTCAGCAGGCCGGCAAGCGTGCCCGCTGTAACGGCATGGTAGTTGGGGCGGGCACGCTGGAAAATCTGTTGGGCTTTCTGAGTCCCGGCAGGGGTCTGGAGCAGCGCCGTGTACAGCGGCACCAGGAACTTGCGTCTACCCACGTGGGTAAGGAATTCCTCCAGGGCGGGGGCGGCAGGCGGGTAATCTGCTTTCACAGCCAGCAGGAGCCACTGCGCCAACAGTTCAGCATTGCCAGATTCAGTGAACCCACATGCCTGGTCCAGCGCCTCCAGTTGGTTCGCAGAAATGTTTTCGGGCAAAGCCCGAAGGAAATGGAGCCACTCATGGCTGCTCCAGGTGCCGGTCTGCAGTTCAGCGGTGGGGGTGCCCGCCTGCCAAAGCCGGAGCTGCGCCTCCACTTTCTCAAACAGGGCCGCGCGCGGGGCAGGGGCGCCGGGTGGCAGGCCGGGCTGGTAGATCCAGGCCTGGGTATTCGCCTTCTCCTGCAGCTCTTGGTTTCCGTTTAGGAGCTCCTTTTCCAAAAACAGGACAAAACGCGCGGTATCCATAGATTGGAACTGGAACGTACGGAAGTAGTAGGACACAAAGGCGTCAAACTTCTTCCGGCCCACCAGCTGCTCCAGGTGGCAGAGGAACAGGTTTCCCTTTTCATAGGCAATCTCGGTTAAGCCTTCGTCCGGGTCACGGTTTTCCAGAGACAGCCGGAGACGGGTATCACCGGGGGTGCCCTTCATTTCCTCAAATGTGTGCAGCAGGTCCTGATAGCCCAGCGTGTGCAGCATTTCAGCGTAAGCCGGTCCCTCCAGTTTCTCCATGATGCGGCGTTCAAAGTAGACCGTAAACCCTTCATTGAGCCAGAAATCATTCCAGGTGGCGTTGGTCACCAGGTTCCCGGACCAGGAGTGGGCCAGTTCATGGGCAATGAGGCTGGTGAGGGAGCGGTCGCCGGCTATGATGGTAGGGGTGACAAAGGTGAGCCGGGGGTTCTCCATACCGCCAAACGGAAAGCTGGGCGGCAGCACCAGCAGGTCGTACCTGCCCCAGAGGTAGGGGCCGTACAAGGCTTCGGCGGCCAGGAGCATTTCTTCCGCCTGGGCAAATTCATGGGCCGCCTGGGGTAAGGAGACGGGTTCGGCGTATACGCCGCATCTTTCCCCCACCGGGGCAAACGCCAGATCACCCACGGCTAATGACAGCAAATACGAGGGAATGGGCTGCTCCATCTGGAAGAAATACTCCCCCGTGGCGTTTTTCTGCTCCGGATTCTCGGCACTCATCAGGGGCAGCAGGTGCACCGGTACTTTCACCCGCGCGGTGTAAGTGAACCGGACGCTGGGGCTGTCCTGGCAGGGCAGCCAGGTTCTGGCCAGAATCGCCTGCGACTGGGTGAACAGGAACGGGTGCAGCTTGCCGGCAGTCTGGCTGGGCGCCAGCCATTGCAGCGCCGCTGAGGCCGGGGTGGTCTCAAAGAAGATGGTGAGGCGGCAGGTGTTTTCCGGTAACGGTATCACCAGTCCCTGGCCCAGAAAAGGTTTTGCAGGGGTGAGGGTGAACACCACCTCCTGCCCGGCACTAGTAACCACTTTCTGCACCGTTAGCCCGTGCACGTCTAGAATTACTTCTGAGGCAGCATGGTGGGCGAGGGTGTAGTTTCCTTTTCCCGTAATCTTCTGATTGTCAAAATCAACGGTTAACTCCCAGTCAACGTGGGTGATGCGGGCCTGAGCCGGTTGGGAAAAGCTGTGGGGGTCTATGGGGTGGGGTATATTGGTTAAGTCCATTCTTTTTTATGTTAAGCATGAAGTGTGCTATCACATCTGAGCAGATGGGTATGTGTTTAGTTGTAGATTTTACATGCAATATACCGGATGGTGTAAAAAGAAAGGCATGGAAATTGAATGTCATAGAGATAGCGCCTTTGGGTTGCTTTATTTTAATTACGCTATATCTGGATATAAGCTTATTTGTTTTGTCTAATTTTTGATAGGTTTTGCGCCTAACTTAATTTCTGTGAATCAGTATAAACCCCTATCTATATGAATGCTACCACCTATATGAATGCAAATACACCCTATACGAGAGTTCTGCTGATGTTGACCATGGTACTGCTGCTGCTAAGCGCCTGTGCCAAATCTGGGGAAAAACAACAGAAGAAGATTGCCCGGGCCGCCGCCCAGAATTTTCCGCAAGCCACAGACAGTGTGTTTGTAGTGAACTATGTGAAGCAGGAGCCTGAGTTTAAAGAACACCTGTCTCTGATGAAACTGTTCTACCGGGAACGGGGCTATAAGTTTGCCTGGTTTAAGGAAGGTGCGCTGGTGCCGCAGGCCTTTAAATTTGTGGAGGTCATTAAGCAGTCACATAAAGAAGGGCTTAACCCCCGTGATTATCTGGTGAAAGACTTGCCAGCCATGTTCCAGTCACTGGAGCAGGCCAAGAATGACTCCAGCCGCCATAAGCTCCAGGAGGAGATTGACGTGGCACTCACGGCCTCCTATTTTAACTATGCCTCTGATTTTTACCGCGGAACGGTTGACCCCAGAAGCATGGACAACATTGAGTGGGAGGTGAAGAAGAACAAGATCAAGCTGCACAAGGCCCTGCAAACCATTCTGAAGGAGCGGGAGAGCCGCTATCCCTACTATGAGTTTGAGGCGTTGCACCCCGGGTACATCAGACTACGGGAAGCCCTGAAGAACTACCGTCTGGCCAAGCAGGAGGGCGGATGGCCTAAAATTGAGGGCATTGCTAAAACGCTCAAGCCAAATGACTCTTCACAAGCGGTGCTGGCACTGCGGCACCGCATTTTGGGGAAAGCCGCTGCCCAAGCCAATAAATCTACCCTTTATGACAAAGAGCTGGCCGACGCGGTCAAACACTTCCAGATACGCCACGGCCTGAAACCAGACGGCGTTGTGGGCGGGGAGACCCTGCGGGTTATGAACGTGCCCATTGAGGAACGTATTGACCAGATTATTATTAACATGGAGCGCTGGCGTTGGGTACCCAAGCGGTTTGAAGACAAATATATCTTAGTAAACATACCGGAGTATGCCCTGCATGTGCGGGAGAAGGGCAAGGAGGTGCTGACCATGAAAGTGGTGGTAGGGAAAGAAATGCATGCCACCCCTGTCTTTAGTGATAAACTGGAGTATATAGTGTTCTACCCATTCTGGAACATCACCCCACAGATCTTGCGTGAGGAGATTGCCCCCGCCCAGGCGCGTAACCCCAATTATTTAGCCAGCAATGATATGGAGCTGGTGAAAGATATTGGTAATAACCAGGTGGAGGTTTTGCCTGCCTCTTCTGTTGACTGGACTACCGTAGATGAGAATTTCAAATACCGCGTACGGCAGCGGCCAGGAAAAAAGAACCCGCTGGGGTTTGTTAAGTTCATCTTCCCCAATGAGCACAACGTGTACCTGCATGATACCCCGTCAGACCACTTGTTCAACCAGACAGAGAGAGGGTTTAGCCACGGCTGTATCAGAATTGAAAAACCTTTTGAACTGGCCCAGTACCTGCTCAAAGACCAGAAGAAATGGACGTCTTCTGCCATCAATGCCGCCATGCACGGGGGGGAAGAAAAATACGTGAATCTATCTGCTAAGGTGCCGGTATACATTGTGTACTTTACCTCTTGGGTAGATGACAACGGTGCTATCCATTTCCGGGATGACCTGTATGGCCATGACCGGGATCTGGAATTGGCTTATTTTAAATAATTCTAAGATCTCTCCAGCTAGAAGGTCTTCTTGAAAAAGAGACCGTAAGAATGCTGCTCATGTTTTGAGCAGCATTCTTACGGTCTCTTTTTTGTAGGTGAAATTTGATAAGCAGCGGAAGTGTACAAAATGCCGGCCTCTGCCTAAAAAAGGTTCTCCTTAGGCCAAAGCTGTTGAACCTCATTTCCATCTACAACTCTGGCTAATCTGCGGAAGGAAAGAAGCTGAAGCTTCTGCCCACCCATTTTGAAAATGACAAGCACTTGCGCCTTCCTTCTCCCTTGAAAAAGGAATAGTTGAGACCAGTGTCATTGTGTCACCACACCTCAGCCTCATCTTCAGTATGCTTCCTGATATATCAAATCCGGATTTCAATGGAATATACTTTACCTATGTCTCTTAAAAGTAATTCAAAGTGAATAGGAAAACCTGTTTACAAATGTTTTACATTTGTAAACAGTCTCTTGTTTATGTAAACAGTAAATACTGCTCCCATAAATCAGAGAGGTGATGTCTGTTATATTAATCTGTAAATAAGGTAAATATGTGGTTTGTCTTCAGCCTGCCGTTTGGGTGAAATAAGCTACTTGTCAACAGAAGGACCAACCGTTTATTGTTTTAGCGGAGTTTAGGCCATCTCTTTTGCCACAGTTGTAATACAATGTACACATGAGTGATCTCTTACCTAAGATAAAGGAGTTAATGGACTGGAGCAGGTTGGGCCCCGCCGCCTTTGCCGATGAAATAGGAGTGGCGCGCCCGGTAATGAGCCACATACTCTCTGCCCGGAATAAGGTGAGTCTGGAGGTTGTGCAAAAATTGCTGGCCCGCTTTGAGGAAGTGAACCCCTTGTGGCTCCTGTTAGGAAATGGCGAAATGCTAAGAGAAGTAGCTAAGCCCTCTTTGATCCAGCAGCAAATTCCTGCTGCGCTTTCTCCGGAAGACTCAGCCCCACATCTTCAGAAAAAGGTAGAGCTACAGGAAAAAGTACAAGGGGGAGAAGAGTCACAAGCACAAGTGTCATCTGGGCCTGCGGGTAACGGGAGGGTTCCTGTGAAAGTCATTGTATGCTTCTCTGACGGCACGTTTGAAACTTTCAACCAACTATAATTTGAATATATCTTAGGTGGGCCTTTCTGGAAGGAGCAGGCTGCGGCTGGATGGTCAGGTCCCAAGTATTACCTGGCTTTGCGCCTGAAAATAGGAGTATTTTAAAAGAATCAAACATCATTGTTGGGTATTAGGGCTGGTCTTTTCAGGAACTCCCCTGTTGCTGCTTACTAGTTTCTACCTCACAATTTAACCTATCCGCTTGCCTTGCAGAAGCTGTTTCCTGTTCATGAGGAGTGGCTGAAATTTGTCATAGGTAGGGTGTGAAAGCTACTACCATTTAGCTTAAGCAGAACCTTGCTTTTTCCCGCCAACTCTGAAGTTAAAACCTGTATGGCTACTAACCCTTTCTAAAGTAATAGGAGCATTCAGTAAGGCGAAGCCTGGAAACAGTGATTCTGCTTGGCCAGGTGGCATGGGAGTGGCGGCTTTCAGGCTTGAATACAGCACGCATGGCTTGGGTGGGTACAAGAGGTTTTTAATGCCGTGGTTTCTTCTGGAACAGTGATGGACCGTAGATAGAAGCTCCTGGGGCTGGAGTTTCTTTGGCCTTTTCTCTAATGAGAAAAGGCGTGATGCGGAAAGGAGGGCATAAAAAAGCCCCTCGATTTCTTGAGGGGCTTCTAGCGGTCCGGACGGGACTCGAACCCGCGACCTCCGCCGTGACAGGGCGGCATTCTAACCAACTGAACTACCGGACCAACATCTTCCGGAGACCAACTATCTCCGTTTTGATGGTGCAAATATGGGGAGTTTAATATTATGATGCAAGAGCAGGGGAGTTAAAAGAGAAAAAAAATGCAGCGCCAGCACTCATTTCTGTTTTAGAACTCTTTTCTGTAAAACAGCCCTAAAACAGCTACAAGCACTAGTAGGGTAATAATTAGTAAGTTACAAGCCTGTTTTGCCAATGGGACAAAGTAGCAGGGGATTGCTTCTAACTCAGAAGCTGGTTGATTTTTTTTTCTTCCATTAAAGCGTCTTGTCTGGTGAAAGTAACTGGTTGTGTCATGCTGACCCTTTCTGAGAGCAAGAGGAGGTACTCTGATCAGGTTCTGGCACGCCCTTAGGAAATAGCCTCTATTAAGCTGTTGCCTGTAAAGAATCACTGATATTCTGTTCTGTTTTTGGCCTACTTTCAGGAAAACAGGCCAAAAACAGAAGCAACTCCTAACTGTGCAAAACCTCAACCTGGATCAGCCATAGAGGAGAAAGCCTCAAAGCAGAGGTGGGTAAACTCAAACGGGCTACCGTATTTTTTTTCGTCAATGGGGCTACAAATCACAGGCTGTGCCTGTCAAAGAAATCAGCTTCTTTTTTGGTGCTGATTTTCTGAAAACAGCCCCAAAACGATGTCATAGGTGGGGCTTACCCCTGAATTAATTCAGGATGGCGGGTAATAAAAAAAACTGATGCAGGAGGGATGCGAGTAAGAGCCAGTTAAATTGAAACCAAAAAGAAATTGATAACAGCTTATAAATACACAGTGCCAGGAACAATGAGCACGGGGCAGGTAAGGGAAACGCAGGGAAAGGAGGGCGTAAAAAAAGCCCCTCAATTTCCTGAGGGGCTTCTAGCGGTCCGGACGGGACTCGAACCCGCGACCTCCGCCGTGACAGGGCGGCATTCTAACCAACTGAACTACCGGACCAACATCTTCCGGAGACCAACTATCTCCGTTTTGATGGTGCAAATATGGCGGGTGAAATATTACCACGCAACAACAAGGGGCGAAAAAGTGTGAAAGAAAAACTGAAACAGGACTAACCTGTTCATTTTCAAACCGAAAAAATTTGCGTCTGTCCCCTTAAAATACCTTGTACTAAAGATCGTAAGTTTCGTTTACCTTTGTAGTCACACAAAAGCAAGACTCAAGACGCAACACTATGCTGTTAGATTTTGAACAACCTATCGCCTCGTT
Source organism: Rufibacter ruber (assembly GCF_014138425.1). Taxonomy (NCBI): domain Bacteria; kingdom Pseudomonadati; phylum Bacteroidota; class Cytophagia; order Cytophagales; family Hymenobacteraceae; genus Rufibacter; species Rufibacter ruber. Next base: position 195,677 of record NZ_JACJIQ010000007.1, on the reverse strand, counting down.
AGAAGGAAAGCTAGCTGAGATGAAGAAATTGGCCGCTGAAAGTCAGGTAGACGTAACCGAGGCGGTGCAGGCGTTAGAAGAAAAGATCAAGATACTCAAGAAGGAAACCTACGCCAACCTCACCCGTTGGCAGCGGGTGCAGCTCTCCCGCCACGTGGAGCGCCCCTATACGTTAGACTATATCAACCAGCTCACCACTTCTTTTATAGAGCTGCACGGCGACCGCAACGTGCGGGATGACAAAGCCATGGTAGGCGGTTTTGGCGAAGTAGACGGCAAGACCATCATGTTCATTGGTCAGCAGAAAGGCCGCAACACCAAGGAGCGCCAGTACCGCAACTTCGGGATGGCCAACCCTGAGGGGTACCGCAAGGCGTTGCGCCTCATGAAGCTGGCTGAGAAGTTCAACAAGCCCATTGTGACCCTCATTGACACCCCCGGCGCGTTCCCGGGGCTGGAGGCCGAAGAGCGCGGCCAGGGCGAGGCCATTGCCCGCAACCTCAAGGAGATGTTCATGCTCAAGGTGCCGGTAATCTGTATCATTATTGGGGAAGGCGCCTCCGGTGGAGCGTTGGGTATTGGCATTGGCGACCGCGTGTACATGCTGGAGAACTCCTGGTATTCAGTTATCTCGCCAGAGAACTGCTCCACTATCCTTTGGCGAAGCTGGAACTACAAAGAGCAGTCGGCTGAGGCCCTCAAACTCACCGCCAAAGACATGTTAGGCAACAAGCTGGTAGATGGCATCATCAAAGAGCCGCTGGGGGGGGCGCACGTTAACCCGGAGAAAATGGTGAAAACCCTCAAGAAAAAGATTCTGGAGACCATTGCTGAGTTAGAGGCCCAGTCGCCAGAAGACCGTATCATGTCCCGCATTGAGAAATTCAGTGAGATGGGGGTGGTGACAGAGTAGTTTCTGTTTTTGGCCTCTTTTTCTTAAAACAGACGCAAAACGCAAGCCTATGTCGTTCACGCTTTACCCAATAGAAACCGGAAATTTTAAACTGGATGGGGGTGCCATGTTTGGGGTGGTGCCCAAAACCATCTGGCAGCGTACCAACCCCGCAGATGAGAACAACCTCTGCACCTGGGCCATGCGCTGCCTGCTGGTCCAAACCCAGGACCGGCTGGTGCTCATTGACAACGGCATTGGTGACAAGCAAGACGCCAAATTCTTCAGCCACTACTACCTGCACGGTGATGCCTCCCTGGAGAAATCTCTCCGGCAGGCAGGTTTCGGCTTTGCCGATATCACCGATGTGTTTCTCACCCACCTGCACTTTGACCATTGCGGCGGTTCCGTGAAATATGGTGCCGGCGGAAAACTGGAAACGGTTTTCCCAAACGCCACCTACTGGACCAATGAAGACCATTGGCAGTGGGCCACCCAGCCTAACCCGCGGGAGAAGGCCAGTTTCCTCAAAGAGAATATTCTTCCAATGCAGGAGAGCGGGCAACTCAAGTTTATACCGGTAGGGCAGGAGGAGTTTTTGCCAGGCTTCGGGTTAACGTACGTAGATGGGCACACAGATAAGATGATGGTGCCGCGGCTTCAGTACAAAGGACATACACTTTGCTACATGGCTGATCTGCTGCCTTCAGTGGGGCACCTGCCGTTGCCGTACGTGATGGGGTATGATACCCGTCCGTTGCTCACCCTCCGGGAGAAGGAGATCTTTCTGAACAAGGCCGCCGATGAGCAGTGGGTGCTGTTCTTTGAGCATGATGCCTCCAATGAGTGCTGTACCGTAAAGCATACAGAGAAGGGGGTGCGGGTAGACCAGATCTTTAAGTTCTCAGAGCTGTAACCTATGCGGTTGGGGCTGTGTCTCTCTGGTGGCGCTGCCCGCGGGGTGGTTCATTTGGGGGTGATGAAAGCGCTGCGGGAATTAAATGTTCCCATCAATGTCATCTCTGGGGTGAGTTCAGGGGCCATTACCGCTGTTTTCCTTTCGGCGGGGTACTCCCCGGAGGAGGTGCTGCGGCTGGTACAGGAGCTGAATGTCCCTAAACTGATCAAGCCAGCCCTGAACAAGGGTGTGCTGCACAACCTGGCCCTGCAGAAAATCTTTGAACAGCACCTGCAAGGCAAAACCTTCGCTGACCTTTCCTGCAAAGTCATTGTATCAGCGTTAGACCTGGTGGAGGGCACCACCGTCTATTTCACAGAGGGGTCTTTGGTGCAGGCATTAATGGCGTCTTCGGCGGTGCCGGTGTTGTTTAAACCAGTCTCCTGGCAAGGGAAGCAGCTGGTAGACGGCGGTATAGCCAACAACCTGCCCGTGGAATGCCTTACGGGTGAATGTGACAAAATTATAGGGGTACATGCCAACCCCACACCCCATAATTCAGAAATACCCGGCATACGGCAGGTGACAGAGCGCATTTTCCACCTCGCCCTAAATGCCAATGTCAGGCCCCGCATTGCTTACTGTGATCTTTTTCTGGAGCCGCCTAAACTGAAGGAGTACCACATCTACGCCCTTAACAAAGCACAGGAGATTTTTGAGATTGGGTATGAGTACACCCTGTTGCTTTACAAAGAGATTCAAGCGCTGGTAAAGGAAGAGTAATAAAGATTAAAATCAAGATATAGTGCTATTATATACTTTGAATAAGGTATAAATATTAGAAGTGTTGCTTCGTATAAACCAAAAAAAAGATCAGGGTCATCTTAACATTGGTTATATGAAAAAAGCAATATACTCTCTCCTGGTACTTCTGAGTTTTTCAAAGGCTATGGCGCAAGAAAACAGAGGTACCTTAATTCCCGCTAAGATCATTCAACGATCTGTCATGGTAGGCGGGAGCATAACCGGTGCCTACCGGGATGTAAACAACAACTTTGGCAGTCAGGAAATCTCCAGCTCAGAGCAGCAGTTTGACTTTGATGTAAAGGCGGGCTATTTCATTCTGCATGATGTGGCCATAGGGGGGCGAGCCACCCTCAACCATACCCGCACTTCTACAGACGGCGGCAGTGACACGCGCCAGACGTATCTGCTGGTAGGCCCGTTTGTGCGGTATTACCTGAACAATGGTATTTTTGGGGAAGCCAGTTATTCTGTTGGAAAAAACAACGAGGCTAACTCACGTAAAACCAATATCTCAGAACTGAAGGGAGGGATAGGGTATGCCATGTTTATTAACCCGAAGGTGGCCATTGAACCGGCCATCATGGTGGCCCGGTATAAAGAGAAGCGAGCGTCTGGAGGAGAGAACAGCTACCTCACCAAGTTTGGCCCGTCGCTGAACCTGGGCCTGCAAATTTATCTTTTCAGGGAGCGCAAACTGGCGCTGCTCAGATAGTAGGGCTTCTTAAAGAAAACCAGCCAAACCGGCTGGTTTTTTTCGTAATATTGTAGCCTGTTCTGCTATTAAAAGAAAATGTTCGGGAAACTGTTATCCAAGATCATATTTAAAGTTGCCGGCTGGAAGCTAAAAGGCAACATTCCCCCTGACCTTAAAAAAGCCGTTATGATTGCGGCACCCCATACCAGCAACTGGGATTTTGTATACTCCAGAGCCGCTTTTTACCTGATGGATATTCCCGTGAGGATGACCATCAAGAAAGAGGCGTTTTTCTTCCCTATTGGGAACCTGATCAGTTCTATGGGTGCCATTCCCGTTGACCGGAAGAAGAACAACAACCTGGTCAGTTTCATGGTAGACCTGTTCAAAGACCATGAGCAGATGATCATGATGGTAACCCCCGAAGGGACCCGTAAATACCAGCCCCGCTGGAAAAAAGGGTTTTATCATGCCGCCATGGGAGCCGGGGTGCCTATTGTTCTGGGATTTCTGGACTATGCTAAAAAAGAGGCAGGGATAGGTCCTATCATTTACCCTACCGGCGATTATGAGGCTGACCTGGAGAAAATCAAAGCTTTCTACCGCACCGTTACCCCTAAGTACCCGGCGCAAGGCGTACGCTAAGAAAGTATTATAGTAAACAAAAAGAGCGTTTTTGACCTGTTTTCAGAAAAGCAGGCCAAAAACGCTCTTTTATTTTAGAAGATGTAGAGACTAGGCACCGCCTCGTTTCATACTCAATTCTCATTTGCGTGATTAGGAATTGAATGCGTTTCCGGGCTGTTTTAAGAAAAACAGCCCGGAAACGCCAAAAATTTACGCCGACATTGCCTCAACCTGGTCTGGTTCTGGGGCTAGTTCACGTAAATCTACTGGGATCACCCGTGACACACCTGCCTCCAGCATGGTAATGCCGTAAATCACATCAGTAGACACCATGGTGCGTTTGTTATGGGTCACCACAATGAACTGAGATTCACCAGAGAACTTCTTGACAATGTTGTTGAACTTGTCAATGTTGGCATCATCTAGGGGCGCGTCTACCTCATCAAAGATACAGAAAGGAGCCGGTTTCAAGAGATAGATAGCAAACAGCAGGGAGATGGCCGTCAAGGTTTTCTCACCGCCAGACAGCTGGTTAATGGTCAACGGACGTTTGCCCTTCGGGCGGGCCATGATTTCAATCTTTGATTCCAGCGGGTTGCTAGGGTCTGCGATGTACAAATCACAGGTATCTTCCTCGGTGAACAGCGAGCGGAACACCCGGATGAAATTCTCCTTGATCTGGTCAAAGGCGGTCAGGTACTTCTCCTTGGCCACGGTGTCAATCTCGGCAATGGTATCCAGCAGCTGCTGCTTGGCATCTACCAGGTCATTCTTCTGAGACAAGATGAACTGGTGGCGGGTTTCAATCTCCTGGTACGCCTCGGCGGCCATGGGGTTCACCGGGCCCACGTTGTCCAGCTTCTGCTTGATGGTGCTTACCTGCTGGCTCAGTTCCTCGTTGCTGATGTCCAGCTTCTCTGACGGGGCCTCGGCCAGTTCTTCCGGGCTCATGTTGAATTCCGCCGAGAGGCGCTCAATCACGGCCACCAGCTTGATGCGGGTGTCGGTGATGGCTTGGTTCATGCTCTGGAACACCTCATCTGTGTTCTGCTTCTTGCGCTGCAGCTCGCGTATGGTTTTCTCTTTCTCATCTACCTCACCGCGCAGCTGGAAATAGGCTTTCTCCACCTCGTCCAGTTCGCGGGCCATGTCTTTGCGAGCCACCATGCCTTCCTCTAAGAGGGCGGTCTGATCTTCCACGAACTGCTCCAGGGCCACGGTTTCATCTTCGGCTTTGGCCAGTTCATCTTGCAGCTGCACCAGGCGCTCCTGGTGGTTCATCACCGTTTTCTGCTTGTAGGCCAGTTCCTGCTGAATGCTTTGCAGGCGGTTCTTCAACTGGTGGAACTTGATGTTCTCCTGGTTAAAGATGCCGCCAACCTCCGTGATGATTTCATTCTGCTTCTCAAGCAACTGCGCCAGCCCCTGCAGCTCATTTTCATAGCCTTTCAGGGTGAGGTTCTTGCTTTCAGAGTCGGGGAGGAGGTCCGCCAGGGTTTCGCCCAGCTCCTGGATTTTCTCGAAGAGCTCGTCTTTTTTGCTGGCCTGGTTCTGCAGGTTGAGCTGGAACTGCTCATACCGTACCTTGTGGCTCACCAGTTCCTGTTGCAGCGCATTGATTTCGCGCTCCTGCAAACGTATGGCTTCGGCCTGGGTAGATTCTTTCTGGTTTTGCAAGACGTGCTGCAGCGTGCTGATTTTGCTTTTCATCAGCTCCTGCTCTTCTTTCAGCGCCTCCAGTTCTTCGGCCAGCTTCTCCAGATTTTGTTTTCGGCCCAACCGGTTGCCGTCAAACAGGCCCACCGAACCGCCCGATAAACTCAACGGCTTTTTAATCACCGAGCCGTCTTTCAAAATGTACGTGCGTCCGTCGCTCAGGAACAACTCCGTATCAGAAGTGCTGCTGATGTAGACCTCGTTGAGCATGTAGCGCAGCAGCGAGTGGTATTTTTCCTCGGCCTGCACCACTTCCAGCGCGGCTTTGTACTTGGGCGTGCTCAAGGTGGCGGGCATTTCCAGGTCTTCCACCTCAGAAAGAATGATGAAGTTGGCGCGGCCCTTGTTCTGGTTGTTGAGCAGGTGAATGGCTTCTACCGCATCTGTGGGCGTGTCTACCACGAAGAAGTTCATGTACGGCTCCAGGTACGTCTCAATCACCGCCTTGTATTCCTGGTCGCAGGAGATGATGTCTGAGAGGAGCGGGGCCGGCTTCTGCCAGGTCTTGGACTTGTACAGGAACTTGATGGCATCTGGGAAGCCTTCCAGGTTGTCAACCAGAGATTTGGTAAGCGTGTACTGGTTTTTCTTGGAGTCCAGCTGACGGTTGATGTCAATCAGTTGCTGGCGGTATTCCTGCAGCGTTGTCTCCGTCTTGGTCATTTCCTCCTGCAACTGCCGCTCGGCTTCCTGCAAGGCTGTCAGCTTCGCTTGCGCTTCCTCCAACTGCTCCTGGGTTTCGGCGAGCGCCGATTGGTATTGCTCGGCCAGCTGATTTTCAGAGCCTTCCATCTGCTGCATGCGCTCCAGTTCGGCGCGGTGCGTCTGGATTTGGACCTGCGTAATCTCTATGCTTTTGTTCAGAGAGAAGACCTCGTTCTGCAGTTGGCGCTGGGCCAGGGTTTTCTCCTGCATTTCCTTCTGAAGGTCATTTTTCTGCTGGTTCACATGCTCCAGTTCCTTCTTGGTCATGTTCAGCTGCTCCTCAGAAATGAGCAATTCCTCCTGCACCTGCTCCAAATCATTCTGCAGCTGGCCCAAACTGGCCTCGGTCTGCCCGATATTGGCGGTGTCCTGGTTAATCTGCTGGTGCAAGGTGCGGGCACGCTCTTTCAAATAAAGATTCCGCTCGCTCTTCAGCTTAATCTCATTTTCTAACTGCCTTAGCTGGCTGGTATGCTCGTGTACCTCTTTCTGGGTGTTCTGGAGTTGCAGTTGGGTACGGTCTACCAGCGTTTTCTGCTCCTGCACGGCATCTTCCAGCGCGGCCAGTTCCTCAGAATATTCGCCCTTGCGGTCGGTTTCTTTTTTGAGTTCGTTTTCCAGCCGCTCCAACGCCTCCTGATGGTGGCCAATGTTGCGGCGGGCGTACTCCAAACTCAGTTTCTTGTATTCGTCTTTCAGCCCAATGTATCGCTCGGCAGTTTTGGCTTGGCGTTCCAGGCTTTTTAAATTCTTTCCAATCTCAAATAAGACGTCTTCCACGCGCTCCAAATCGGCATCCGTTTCCTCTAACTTACGGAGGGTCTGCTTCTTGCGCACCTTGAACTTGGAGATACCGGCGGCTTCCTCAAACAGGTTCCGGCGGGAGTTGTCCTTGTCGGTGAGGATATCATCCACCATCTTGAGCTCAATGATGGCGTAGGAATCTGACCCGATACCCGTGTCCAGGAACAGGTCATTGATGTCTTTGAGGCGGCAGGTGACGTTGTTGAGCAGGTATTCGCTCTCGCCGGAACGGTAATAGCGGCGGGTGATGGTCACCTGCGAATACTCAGTGGGCAGAATGCCTTTGTTGTTGTTGAAGGTGAGGCTCACCTCAGCCAGCTGCTGGGGCTTCCGGTTTTTGGTGCCGTTGAAAATCACGCTCTCCATCTTGTCAGAGCGCAGGTTGCGGGTTTTCTGCTCGCCCAGCACCCACCTGATGGCGTCTACAATGTTAGACTTCCCGCAGCCGTTGGGCCCCACAATGCCCGTAATGCCGCTGTCAAAATTGATGGTGACTTTATCGCCGAAGCTCTTAAAGCCTTTAATCTCTAATCTTGCTAATTCCATGCTTCTCGGCCAAGGTATTTGGCTCTAACCTCAAATTTACAAAAAAAGTGCAGGTAGTGTGGCCGAATGGAAAATTCAATTGTGGGTAAAAGTAAAAAAGCCGGCTGTTTTCGGCCTGTTTTTCCAAAAACAGGCCGAAAACGGAAAACCAATTTACAAAGAGCCGCAGCTTTACTTTAATTCATGTGCTGTCCGCCGTTTATGCTGAGGTTAGAACCCGTAATGAACCCAGATTTGTCTGAGATGAGGTAAGTCACGGCTTTGGCCACTTCCTCAATATACCCCAACCGGCCCACCGGAAATTGCGCCACAATCTGCTCCCGTATGTTCTGCGGAACGGCCGTGACCATTTCGGGTTCAATATAGCCCGGCAAGATAGTGTTCACCATGATGCCGTACTTGGCCAACTCCAGCGAACTGGTAAAAGTTTGAATACCCGCTTTGGCCGCGGAGTAATTGGTTTGCCCAACTGCCATGTGTTGAGATAAAACAGATACAGCTGTAGATGAGACAGAAAGGCTATTTTTTTGGAAGTATGTTTTTGGCCTGTTTTTAAGAAAACAGGCCAAAAACGGCAAACGAGGCTGATGGGATAGGGAAGACCTAAACAATAACGCTTACCTCTCTAATGATGAAGAGGGCAGTAGTGCATTTTTAAATGAGGATGGCGTTTGTCTCTGGATTGGTTATGTCAGATAGCTGAAAGTTCTGCGGAAAATAGGCACCTTTGCAGGCGGCTCCTTCATTGGGTGCCGCCAACAGACCAAGCCTATGAAAGATTCTCCACCGGAAATTAGGACCGTGCAGGTGACCCGCTACGTCACCCCGCTGCGGGAGGGCGGCTCCCTGCCCGCCATTGTTGAGGCAGATGATGACTTTCTCTACGTGCTCAAATTCAGAGGCGCCGGGCAGGGGATCAAAGCTCTGATAGCGGAGCTGATCTCTGGCGAGATAGCCCGCCTGCTGGGGTTGCGCGTGCCTGAACTGGTGTTTGCCCACCTGGATGAGGCTTTTGGCCGCACCGAGCCAGATGAGGAGATTCAGGACCTGCTCCGGTTTAGCGAGGGGCTTAACCTGGGCCTCCACTATCTCTCCGGGGCCATCACCTATGACGCCCTGGTGAATACTGTGACCCCGCTGCTGGCCTCACAGATAGTCTGGCTTGACTGTCTGGTGGTCAATGTAGACCGAACCGCCCGCAACACCAATATGCTCATGTGGCACAAAGAACTGTGGCTGATTGACCACGGGGCCGCCTTTTATTTTCACCACTCCTGGCCAAACGTGGAAGAGCAGGCCAAAAAGCCATTTGTGCAGATCAAAGACCATGTGCTCCTTCCCAAAGCCAGTGAGCTGGAGGCGGTAGACCAGGCATTCAAACAGATCCTGACCCCTGAGCGGCTCCAAGCCATTGTGGCGCTGGTGCCAGATGAATGGCTGGCGGGGGAAGACTCCCCGTTCACTACGCCAGAGGAAAACCGGGCTGCTTACGTCACTTTTCTGGAGACCAGACTGGCTCATTCAGAGGTATTTATTAACGCCGCGCAACATGCAAGAAAAGCACTTATTTGAGTATGCCGTAATACGGGTGGTGCCGTGTGTGGCGCGCGAGGAATTTCTCAATGTAGGGGTGATTCTGTTCTGCGCATCACAGGGCTTCCTGCAGACGGCCTATAAACTGAACGAGGAGAGACTGCGGGTCTTCTCCGGAGAATTGGATGTGCAGGAGCTGGAGCAGCGGTTACAGGCGTTTGTGAAAATTTGCGCCGGCAGGAGAGAGGGCGGGGTGATTGGGCAACAGGCCATTGCCTCCAGGTTCCGGTGGCTGACCTCGGCGCGCAGTACAGTGGTGCAGCTTTCCGCCATTCACCCGGGGCTGTGTGAAGATCCTCAGGCAACCCTGCAGCGGTTGTTCTCCCAGCTGGTGCGGTAGTTGGCTGCGTTCCTTAACAGACACCTGAACGTGCTAATTTGGGGAGCTTACGGGGCTGTATCTGAGAGACTGGCCATTATATCCTGTAGCCACTTATAACTTACATGCGTTTTCGGCCTGTTTTGGGAAAAACAGGCCGAAAACGCATGTAAGGAGCAACAATTGGTTCGTTGTATGGTTCCTGCCCTTTCTTTCAACCCAATTGATTATGCGATCTGGATGAGGCCATAACCCCTTCTAAGGGCAGGAGGCACAGCTGCTGCGGTGAAATACCACGGTTGGTCCAGAGGCAATCCGTCTTTCCTAGAAATACCTTGTGCAGGGGTTCCCCCGTGTTGATAAAAGCCCGCACATATTTGCCTGAGCCCGTGTACAGCACCAGATAGTCTCCTTTTTCCACTTCAACCTCTGGTAACGAAGGGAAAGGAAAGTAAGCGCTGTGCGCAGAGGAAACGTGAAATGCCAAATTTTTCAGGTTCCCGGCTGTGAGCGCCTGCAGAAAAATGTATTCACTGTTGGGGTGTTGACCATCTCCTTCGTGTATTCTGATCAGGTTCAATTTCATGGGGTAGAGCTGTTAAACGGTAAGTCACGGGTTCTCACTGAAGGGGAATTCTGTTTTCGGGCTGTTTTTAAGAAAGTAAGCCGAAAACAGAACTGCCAAGCCCACACGTGCCAAGTGCTGTTCTTGTCTGTAGGTTTTTCTCTCTCCGGGGCGGGTTAAAAGAAGACGCCTGGGGCTGTGGCAGTACTTGTTAGATTTTGCAATATATGAGAGTCGGTGTCATATTCATTTCCAGTAATAAAGCTTAGGTAAAAGGCCCCTGGTGGTATCTTGGGTTGGTTTAGAAGACCCGCCTATTGCGAGAAGTCTCCTGGCCAACGGGAGGTGTAGTGTTGAATGAAATTTGAAGATAGAATTTGTGATTTGTTTGAGAGATAGTAGATACAACCAGGGGCCTGTAAGGACCGGATTTGCTGTTCAGGAGCAAATGCCCGGACTTGTTCAATATGGCAGCGTACCTAGTGCCAGATATTGACGGGAAGGGAGTTTATTTTCTTGGGGCCATTCAGGCAGAAATATTTTAATGGGTTTTAGTATAATTTCAACGCTGGTGCACTTTCAGCTTTCGGCTAAAAGAAAGAGGGTCATTCTTCACAGGAACTTTCAGAGAGAGAAGTTGCTGTGTCTGTTTGATGTGGTAAAGGTACCGCAAGCAGTGGCAACGAGCTATTAACTGAGGGTGTGAAAAATCACATAAGGTGCGTGTGAATTTTCCAGAGAGGGGGAAACGTACGCTTTGACAAGCTGTGATTGGGAGAGGAGAAGAGGTTTCTGTTTCCGGGCTGTTTTTTGAAAATCAGGCCGAAAACAGAGAGAAAAGGGGTTATAGCTTAGGGCACTTGCGCACTCGTTTCCACCACCGTTAGATGAACGTACTCTTTGCTAAGTTAGACGTTGAAGCAAAAAGTTAAACTACCTTGAAATAGCCTTTCTTGATGGCGTACATGGCCAGCCCCACCCTTGAGGCAACCTCCAGCTTTTTGAACAGCGTTTCCCGTAAAGCCTCTACCGCTCTGGGGGTTACGTTCAGGAGCGGTGCAAAGGATTTGTACGGGAGTTCAGTGCACGCCAGTTTCAGAAATCCTATTTCCCGTTCAGAGAGCTCCGGTTCAGACGGGGTATTTGAGGTAAGCCCCTGTTTCAGGATCTCAGTGACGCTGTTGGAGTAGTAGCTCCCGTTGCCCTCCAGCGCCTCCAGGGCCATGCGCAGCTCTGACGTATCTGCATTCTTCAGGACGTACCCATCTACGCCGCACTTGAGCATCCTGAGTACGGTCTCCTCCTCGTTGCTCATGGAGAGCGCCAGTATTTTCATGTCCGGGTAGTGCTCCTGGAGCCAGCGGGCGGTTTCAAAACCATCCATCACGGGCATGCTGATATCCAGCACTGCAATAGACGGCAGGTTGTCTGGGGAGAGCTTCTGAATGAAGTCTTTGCCGTTCTCGGCCTCCAGCGTTATGGAATAGCCACTGAATCCGTTGATGATTTCGGCCATTCCTTTCCGGAAGAGTTGGTGGTCATCTACCAGGGCCACTTTGGTGGTTTGGGGAGCGTGCATGCGTTCTATTCTAAAGGTAAGTCTATTTGTACCAGCGTGCCGGAGCCTGTTTGGCCCGTAATGGAAAAGGAAGCGCCAATCAGGCCCGCCCTGAAATTCATGTTCTGAAGCCCGGTGCCGTTGAGAGGCGGCTCAGGAGAACCCTCCGTGTTTTTTGCCAGACCTCTTCCATCATCCAGCACGCGCAAGGTCATTTGCCGGGGGGTGAATTCCAGCTGGGCCGAGATGCAAGAGGCGTCTGCGTGTTTGAGGCTGTTGTTCAGGGCTTCCTGGGCAATCCTGAAAAGGATGAGCTTCTTCTCGGGGAGCAGCCCGGCCTCCTGGCCAATTATGTCAAACGAAGTCTCAACGGCCCCCGTCTTTTTGATTAGATCTAGCTGGGTTTTAAGGAGTGAGGCCAACGGCTGCTGCGACGCATATTTGCTGTTGAGGCGCTTGGAGAGGTCCCGTAAATCACTGAGGGCCTGGTCTACCAGTTCTTTGCTGGTGGTGATTTTCTGCCGGTGGTGGTCCTGCAGGGCGTTCTCCAGCGAATTCATGTTGAGCCGGGCCAGGGAGAGGATCTGCCCCACGTTGTCATGGATTTCCTGCGCAATAGAATGGAAGGTCTGCTCCTGCATCTCCAGCTGCGCCTTCAATATCTCTTTCTGGTAGGTTTCCGCTAAGCCCTTCACCTCGTCCTGGTATTCCAGCCTTCTCTTCTGGTAATAGAAGACCATGAACGCAATAAACAAAGCCAGCAGCACAAACAGGGCGGTGCCTACGGCTACAATTAAAACTACATCGGGCATGCCGTTACAAAGGTCTGGGGTACGGTTTTAGCGGGGTGGCCACCTTAGGGGGCTCTCTCTTCACCAGGAAAGATATCAAGAAAGTGAGATTCAATAAAATCCCGAGGAAGACATTGATCAAATAAATAGGACGTGCCCAACTATAGGACTGATGGATGAGGTAATACATGAGCCCGTCTACAAACACGTTGCCCAGGGAATAGAACAGCAGACCCGTACTGATCCAGAACATGGGTTCCCGTTCCAGACTAGAGACTTTTACCCCAATAAAGACTTCTCTGTAGTAGAAGAGCACCCAGGCCACCACCAGCACATTCTTCAGGACACGGGCGTAAGAGTTGTATTCCAGAATTGTCTGCACCGTTAGGAAGAAGATCAACACCGCCACCACATACACGGGCAACGTGAGAAGAATAGCCCTGCGGATTCTTTTCCCACTTAGGGCCACGTAGAAAACCCCGGAAAGAAACAGGTACTGCAACGGGATGAGCAGGTGATAGAGAAAGGAATTGTTGATTTTTTGAAACATCAGGTGCGCGGCATAGGCCTCTACCAACAGCGTGATGGCCAGGCAGAGACCCAAGATCTTCTGCGGGGTGTCCAGGTGCTTGAACCGGAGGCCCCATACCACAACGCTCAGGGCTAAGAAAGCAAAATAGATATAAACAGACCACATAAAAAAATGTCTGGCGGCACGGTCAACAGACCCGTGCCGCCAGAGGAGAAGGGGTTAAAGAGTAGACAGGAACTCGTCATTGGAGCAGTTTGACATAGGAGGGCAGGCGCAGCAGTCATCTGCGTACACGGCCTCTTCTGAGGTGTCTGGGGTACCGTCTGCCGTGATGGGTGCCATAAAGAGCTCATGCTCCCCGTTTTCTTTAATCCCGTAGTACACCCTGATAAAGTTGCTTTGCGGGCTCTCCTGAAGCATTTCCAGAATAGAGGCTACCGTGAAATTGGCTGCCCGCAGCATGGTGTTCTCCTGAGGCGGCTGTAAGGCTGCCAGGTAGTGGTAATAGCGGTCACATCTGGCCTTGAGTTCCGCTACCGGGACCTGCTGTCCCTCTGACTCATTTTGGGTTGGCTGCGTGAACTGGCAAAGTGGGGACTGAGTCTCTGTGGCGCTGGCCGTTAATAATTTGGGCATGGGTTTAGATAGATTGGGATTAGTATGCTTTACAGAAGAAAAGAATCTATAGTATTCTTTCAGGTGGCGTTTTTTTAAGGAAAATAGAATAAAGAAATACAGTGAACAGCTTTGCGCCGAACGAAGTTGACAACCACCTTCCTTAGGGGTGTGTGAAGATAGGAAGCCGAATTATTTTTTTACATGATTTGTGAAAAATCACATACTAAACGTGAGGGCTTTGGCAGGTGAACGCAATACGTTAATTCGTTGCCGCACGTCCCCCTTCAAAGCCATGGGGCGGTGGGGATAGCCTGCGGAGGAATTCCCGTTTTCGGCCTGTTTTCCGGAAAACAGGCCGAAAACGGGAATCTGCTGAGAATATACCAAACCGTCAATCGCAGACTGCCGACACAACAGCTAATCAAAGGCCTGCTTTCCAGCTAGTGTTTTCCAGGGATGAAGAAAGAGAAGGTGTTGGGAAATACGCAGTTCATTAGAGGGAGAAGCTATCATGAGGGCGTGCTTAGAGCATGAAACGGTTTAGCGTTTTCCCTTCCTCAAATGTGCTGGACTGTGTCTGGCCATGTCATGGTGCCAGCGTGTTTTGGGGCTACTTTCCCAAAAACAGCCCGAAAACAGACGTTTTCTTATCCTGAAGATATAAACAGACGCGTGATCTCCTGCAAAAATCAATATTCAACCCAACAGTTATGCTGTCTTTCGGTACAAGCTTGTTCTAGCTACATGGCGCAAACTCCACGGTCAGCACATCGGCCTTTTTCCATTGCACCCAACCTTCAAAGGGTTTATAATCAGCTAGGTCGCCCTGGCAGTCTTTGGAGGACTTGATTTGGATGCTGTCGTTTTTGATGGCGGTTACCTCAAACACCTGGTTTTTGCTCTGGGGGGCGTGGGGCAGCAGGTTGCAGTCTTTGAGCCGGATGTTCTGATTTTTGAGATATTTTTCCCAGGTGGAGAAGGTGTACTTAACGTCGGCCTTGGCCACTTTCCGTTTCTCTTTGTTTAGGTAAATGATCAGGTACTCCGGGTCAGTGCTGGGGGCTTCGGCGTCAAAGTCAAACTGGGCGACATCTGCCTCGGGCACCAGGCCGCGGGCCACCACCTTCCGGGGCAGATCTGTGGTGTAGAAGGTGTTGTCTTCGTTATAGACCAGGTTGGTATAGGGGGCGTCATCCAGATAATAAATGTCCAGGCGGTCGTTGAGGTCCAGCTGAATGGAAACCACGCCTGCGCCGCGCATTTTATCCTCGGTGAACGAACTGAAGGTGTCGGTTTGGTACAGAAGCGGCTCTGTGGCGGCGCAGCTGGTTACATATTTTTCGGCGGAAGGAGGAGAGGTAGCGGCCGGTTGGTCTTGGGTGCTGGCTGCTTCCTGGGGGGCCTGGCTTGCCGTCTCCTGGCTTTCCTGGCTGGTGCAGGCAGCGGTGAACGTAAGGCCAGCCGCCACCAGGAATATCTTTACCGCCTGATTGGAGTATATAGAGTTCATCAGGGGGAACTGCCTGTTTCTGAAACCATTGCTACCGCCTATGAAACGCCTTGTCATCTTGGGTTTGACTGTACTGTTTTTCATTCTGTTCTTAGATAAATGTACCAGCATGAATGTTCTTTCTACATTTAAGGAATCTGGACTGAAAGATTTACCCAGTTTAAAGGATGATGTCCGTTCAAGAAACTATGAAATCAAACGCATAAGCAAAGAAGCCTACGCCAACATCACCTATGATCCCGTGGGCAACTATTTTCTCATCATAGATAATTTTACCATCAGGAAACTAGACGCGGCCGGTAACGAGGTCTTCCAGCTGGAAAACTCCCAGATGTACCTGCCGCGGTTCACCTCATACGTGTTTGACAGCACCGGGGTCTACGATTTCTCATCGCAGAAAATAGAGAAGCAGCTTTTTAACCGAGTCCTGAACCTGGACCAGAGCCTGGACAAGGAGGAGTGGCAGAAAACCTTTGATGACCTGTACCAACATGCCGATGTGGTTCTCTTTGGCGGCTACACTGATCTCTACCATGAAGATGACCCTATCTTTCTGCGGATAAACGGGGAATGGGTTCTTTTGATAACCACCCCGCAGGAAACGCGCCTGCAGGAGATAGAATACCGCGCTGGAATCCGGTTTGAGGGCTACCCCGCCAAGCACAACCACCTCTCCCTGCTCAAAGACACCCAAACGCAAGCGTATTCAGATTTTGAGGGCACCAGCGACCGCTACCTGCAGACGTACCAAGATATTACTCTGAAGGAGAAACAGGTAGCGTATCCCACTGACCGGAACATCAAGATATTGTCTTATGAGAAGCAGCGCGTTTATTCAGAGTTAGCTTATACGCCCATTCCCATTGCCTGGACTTGCGAGGTGGGAAACAGTCTTACAATTGGTGGAGAGGAACTCAAATTCAGGTGCGGGGGAATCAAGAAGTTGGGCCTGTTCAATGACGTAGACACGTTTCTCCGCTGGTACTCGGTGCCCCGGGAATTTCTGCCGCGCACGCACGTCAGCTTCCTGAAATACAGCTTCCCCTCAAATGAACAAGCCAGTGAGAATAATGGGTTGTATCTGGTGCGGAAAGTGGGGTAGTTTAAAAGGAGGATAGGAATTTTAAGGAGATTTAGATTGTCTTTCTTTAAACTGTATCTTTTGATATAACTCGAGGAGGTGACCAGAAGAAATGCGCCTAATTAAGTTTAGAAATTAATGAAATTAGCGTTTAAACAGTGGTATCCCTCTCTCATCATATTTAAGCTGCCACGTGTTCTTGTGAGAGAGATAGGTGGTATTATCATCTACATCTAATAGTTTGGTTTGATGACTGCGGAAATTATTTTTAGAAAGGGAGCGGTAAAAGGTGTCATCAAACATATATAACTGCCGAAGCGGGTTGGGTGTCGTGTCATAGTCCCCGAATATATTTGTGTAAATGGAGGCAATTTTGCCGTTGCTGCGGTAATTTCTGGTTTCTATCTCAGAAAGGTTCCCCTGGGCGTCAAAGGTGAACTTCTTAGTATTTTCTTTGCGGTAATTGCCTGAAGAAAAGACCACATATTGGGTTAAACTGTCTAATTGACCTTTACCACTGTAGAAATACCTCACAGAATCTATACGGTCTATGTCTTGTACCCACAGTACTTTATAATCTGGTTGGTTTGCCTTGTTAAGTTTTATTAGAGTTTCAGTTTCTCTTACAGTAAGTTCAGGGTGGCGGCTTAAGCTTGTCAGTCTAACGGTGTTGCCATGGTATACTATCGTATCATAAATGCCAGACTCATAGGGGTCGCATACACTTAATTGGCATCTGATCTTCCAGCCGCGCCGGGTTACCCTACCGCTATTATCATGTTGGAGAGAGTAAGAATGATAAATTTGGTCCTGACCATCTCCATTAGAAGATACCATAAAACTTCTTTCATAGCTGTCAATAATTGGGGAAGGGGCTACCTCCTCTTCCTTATCGCAACTGAACAGCATAAATGGAAGTAATCTGAACAGGTAGAGTTTTAATTTCATAAGACAGCGGATTAATCAATACTATATAAAGGGCAAGTTAAGAAATTAATATATAGAATTTTACTGCCATTTTGCCGAGACGCATCAAATAAACTTTTGAATTTCAAAGCTAATTGAAAACTATAAATAGATCTGAAATTGAACAGGAATCTTGGGGCCTATTTTTGTGCTCCTATTGATGTTGGGGTAAATAGTATTCTTCAACTTCTCCTTTTCTCCCTCCAACTCCTTAGCTTCGCACCCACAAACCCATGCTCATGGCAAAATACCCGGGAGAACTATTGCTGATTGACGATGAAGAGCGCCTGCGCCACGTGTTGGGGCGGGTGCTGGAACTGGAAGGCTACCACGTGCGGCAAGCGGCCACGGCCCACGCAGCGCTGGAAATGCTGCAACAGCACGCCCAAGATGTATGGGTGGTGCTCTCTGATGTGAAGCTCCCCGATGACCACGGCCTCAACGTACTCCAGAAAGTAAAGCAGAAGTACCCGCAAGCCGAGGTGATTCTCATGACCGCCTACGGCACCATCCAGGACGGGGTGACGGCCATGAAGATGGGCGCGTTTGACTACCTCACCAAAGGCGACTCAGACGACCAACTGCTGGTGGTG
Source organism: Rufibacter ruber (assembly GCF_014138425.1). Lineage (NCBI taxonomy): Bacteria > Pseudomonadati > Bacteroidota > Cytophagia > Cytophagales > Hymenobacteraceae > Rufibacter > Rufibacter ruber. Next base: position 177,862 of record NZ_JACJIQ010000007.1, on the reverse strand, counting down.
GTGGAACGGGCCATGGAGAAAGCCAGCTTGCAGCGGCGCATCCGGGAGCTGGAGAAACAGGTGGGCGTGAAGTACAGCCTGGATAGTATTTTGGGTACCTCGCCCGCGTTGCGGCAGGCCAAGGACTTGACGGCAAAAGTAGCACCTACAGATTCCACGGTATTGCTGGAAGGGGAGACGGGCACGGGCAAGGAACTCTTCGCGCAGGCCATTCACCAGGCCAGCAGCCGGCGCGGCAAACCGTTTATGGCGCTTAACTGTAGCGCTTTTCCCAAAGATTTGCTGGAATCGGAGCTATTCGGGTACAAGAAAGGTGCATTCACGGGAGCCATGCAAGATAAAAAAGGCCTGCTGGAGGAAGCCCACACCGGCACCCTGTTTCTGGACGAGGTAGGCGAAATGCCCGCCGAACTGCAGGCCAAATTCCTGCGCGTGCTGGAAACCCAGACTTTCACCAAACTTGGCGACACCAAACCCATCCAGGTCAACTTCCGGCTGGTAGCCGCCACCAACCGCGACATGGCCGCCGAAGCCGAGGCCGGGCATTTTCGTCCGGATTTGTACTACCGCCTCTCGGTGTTCAAGGTGCGGGTGCCCACGCTGCGCGAACGCAAAGAAGACATTCCCACGCTGGCCAAATATTTCCTGCAAGTTTTCGCCGCCAAGCTCAACCCACGGCTGCAGCACCTCAGTCCCGAGTTCGTGCAGAAGCTGCAGGCCTATCCCTGGAAAGGCAACATCCGGGAACTGAAGAACGTGCTGGAGCGCGCCGTCATCCTCGCCGAGGGCGATACCCTCACCCCCGACTTCCTGCCCTCTGAGTTCTGGTCCTTGAACACCGCTGCAGGCACAGTGGAGAGCGACACCGCCCTGAGCACGGTTGAGAAAAACCACATCCGCAAGATCCTGGCCCAGACCGGCGGCAACAAAACCGAGACCGCTCGCCTGCTCCACATCGGCCTCACCACCCTATACCGCAAGATTCAGGAGTACGGCTTGGGAGAGGTTCACTAAAACTCGCTTGGTGTATTTGGTGCTAGTATCTGTAGGGGCTTCCGTTTAGCGGCTGTTTTTCTGAAATCAGGGCAAAAACAGTAAAATGATTCGTCTTTGATTTCTTCCACGCTTGCGGTACAAGTCTAATGCCGATTAACCCACCCCTACCCCTCCCAGGAGGGGAGTTTCCGGCATCGGTAGCAGAAAAGGGAAAGTTGGCAGAAGGAAGCAATGTCCAGTTTTAATCACGCATTCCGTCCCCCTTGGAAGGCAAGTCTGGTAAGCTTACCAAAAAGCAAGCTCTTCCGGATTTGCAATCCGGAAGCAAATGAATCGGGGATTTGTAATCCCCGATTCGGGACTGTTTGAACTACATCGGGGATTACAAATCCCCAGATACTGAAGTTCGGAATTGCAAATCCCGAACAGCCGAGTGATACGCATTCCGTCCCCCTTTGAAGGGGGGGGGGGGATGATGACTCGTGCAGAGTACGCATTCAGAATTACGCATTCCCGAGAATCATCTTTTCATTTTATATAGCTGAAGCAGTTCTAATTTCAACTGCCTTTGTCATCATCCCCTACCCCCTTCAAAGGGGGACGGAATGCGTGCAAAAGAATGAGTATGCTCCTTTAAAAGAATGCAACGTTTCCTTCTTTAACTTATAACTCCCCTCCTGGGAGGGGTAGGGGTGGGTTCCGCTGCGTTCCATCCTTAATCTGAAATCATCCTCAACCGCACCATTTCTTTTCAAAACGGCAAGGGCACCCTACCATTTTGGTAGGGTGCCCTTGCCGTTTTGCGGCTCCTTTTTGGAAATCAGGCTAAAAACAGGATTGTAAATCAAGGGCTTACAGAGAATACCAGTGCAACAGTTGGTTTTGGCACACGGCTTGGCAATAGGGGAGCAGAACCATTTAAAAATTTCTATGGACCCTTTACTGCTTATCTCTCTTTTGCTGGCCTCCGGGCTGCTGTGCTTCTGGCTCTTCTTCAGGGCGGTTGACTTTTTTGACCACGTCTAATCCGGCGGCCATGATTGAGCATTACCAAGTACTGGCCGAGCTGGAGCGGGAGTTCCCTGAGCTCACGCCGGAGCTGGAAGACACCCAATGCAAACGCAACATGTACCGGCAACTGTCCTGCTTCGCGCGGTTCACCAACCGGTTTATTGACCAACAGGACCTGGCGCAGGTGCGGCGGTGTTTCCAGCATGCCAACCACCTGTGGCAACACGGCGACCAGCGAGTGCAGGCCGCTTTGCAGAACAGCTACCTCTTCGCGCTGCACATGTACCAGAATAGCCAACTTTCCATGCAGCTCAGGATTTTGCTGGGGCCGGCCTTAACGCGTTGTGCCCAGCAGCTTACCTATGCCCAGCTGCCTTAACCATTTCTATCTATCTAATTCAACGCTATGATGCTCCTTCTTATCCTTTTGAGCCTGGCCACCTTCGGGTATCTGTGCTACGTGCTCCTGCGGCCAGAGAAATTCTAACCGTACTGGTCCTTTCCTTATCCACTGAAATAAAAAGACAAATCAATTCATGTCAACTGAACTACTAGGCGTCCTGGTGACGTACCTGCTCACCCTGGCGCTGGCCATTCCGCTGGGGAAATACATTGCCCGCGTGTACCAGGGCCAGAAAACCCTGCTGGACTTTCTGGCGCCGCTGGAGCGCCTGCTGTACCGTATCTCGGGCATTGACCCCAACCGCGAAATGAACTGGAAACAGCACCTGCTGGCTTTGCTCACCATCAACCTGGTGTGGTTTTTCATCGCGTTTGTGATTCTGCTCACGCAAGGCAGCCTGCCGCTCAACCCCGACGGCAATCCTTCCATGTCCCCAGATTTGGCCTTCAACACCGCCATTTCCTTTCTGGTGAACTGCAATTTACAGCACTACTCCGGCGAGTCTGGCCTCACGTACTTTTCCCAGCTTACCGTCATCACGTTCCTGCAGTTCGTGTCGGCGGCGACGGGCATGGCGGCCGTGGTGGTGCTGTTCAACGCCTTTAAGGAGAAAAGCTCCGAGAAACTGGGCAACTTCTTCCGGTACCTGGTCTTGAGCTGCACCCGCATTCTGCTTCCCATTTGTTTGGTCATTGCCGCTATTCTGGCCTTCAACGGCACGCCCACCAATTTTGACGGCAAAGCCGAGATCGTGACGCTGCAAGGCGACTCGGTGCAGGTGTCCAGAGGTCCGGCGGCGGGCATGATTGCCATCAAGCATTTGGGCACCAACGGCGGCGGCTGGTTCGGGGTGAACTCTGCGCACCCGCTGGAAAACCCCAATTACCTCACCAACATGACCGAACTGGTGGCGCAGGTGCTCATTCCCATTGCCCTGGTTATAGCCTTTGGCGTGTACATCCGGCGAAAGAAACTGGCCTGGACCATCTTCGGGGTGATGACGGTGGGCATGCTGCTTCTGCTGGTGCCCATGCTGTTGAGCGAAACGGGCGGCAGTCCCACCCTGGCCCAGCTGCACCTGCTGCAACCCACGGGTGCCATGGAAGGCAAGGAAGTGCGGTTCGGGCCGGCCATCTCGGCGTACTGGAGTACGGTGACTACCATCATCTCCACGGGCTCGGTGAACGCCATGCATGACAGCACCATGCCGCTGAGCGGGGCCATGCAACTGCTGGGCATGTTTATCAACTGCTTCTACGGCGGCTGCGGCGTGGGCATCCTCAACTACTTCATCTTCCTCGTCATTGCCGTGTTCATCTCGGGCTTAATGGTGGGCCGCACGCCCGAATTCCTGGGCAAGAAAGTGGAGGCCCGCGAAATGAAAATCGCGACCATTATTGCGCTGCTGCACCCGCTGCTCATTCTGGCGGGCACCGCGCTGGCCTGCTTCACGCTCACCAGTTATCCAGAGGCCGATTGGGCCGTCAAACCATCGGCTTGGCTCAACAACCCGGGTTTCCACGGCTTCTCCGAGATGCTGTATGAGTTCACGTCCTCGGCGGCCAACAACGGTTCCGGCTTTGAGGGGCTGGGCGACAACAACGTGTTCTGGAACGTGAGCACGGGCTTTGTGCTGCTGCTGGGGCGCTTTCTGCCCATCATCGGGCCGGTGGCCATTGCGGGTCTGCTGGCGCGCAAATGCTACGTGCCGGAATCAGCGGGTACGCTGCGCACCGATACCGCGACCTTCGGGTTTATGACGTTGGCGGTTATTCTCATCATCGCCGCGCTGGCGTTTTTCCCCGCCCTGGTGCTGGGACCGTTGGCCGAATACTTCACTATTTACTAAACCCTTCGGTGCCCCGGCGGAGGTTTGCGTTTAGCGGCTCTTTTTCCCTAAACAGGCCAAAAACGCAAACTCCCGGGCAGGCATCCTCTTCACTTATTCAATCCTAGAAAACATGTCTGTGCAAAAAAGACAAATGGGGCTGCTGGAAGGTCCGCTGGTACGCGAGGCGCTCAAGCAGTCGGTGATAAAACTCAATCCCCGCTACCTCATCAAGAACCCGGTGATGTTCACCGTGGAGATTGGCACCGTAATCATGCTGCTGGTGACGGTGAGCGTGGCCATGGGCAGTCAGAACCAGGGCAGTCTGGGCTACAATTTCCTGGTGTTTCTCATTCTGCTGCTCACGCTGCTGTTCGCCAACTTCGCCGAAGCCATCGCCGAGGCGCGGGGCAAGGCCCAGGCCGAATCGCTGCGGAAAACGCGCCAGGACACGCCCGCCAAAAAACTCACCAAAAGCGGCGGAGACCAATCTGAGGTCATTGAAACCGTCAGTTCGGCCGCGCTCCAGAAAGGCGATTTTTTCCTGGCCGAGCCCGGCGATATCATTCCTACGGATGGTGAAATCATAGAAGGCCTGGCCTCCATTGACGAGTCGGCCATCACGGGTGAATCCGCGCCGGTAATCAGAGAGGCGGGCGGCGATAAATCGTCGGTGACGGGTGGGACCAAGGTGCTCTCACACCGCATTTTGGTGCGCGTGACCACCGCCCCCGGCGAGTCGTTCCTGGACAAAATGATTGCGCTGGTGGAAGGCGCGAGTCGCCAAAAAACGCCCAACGAGATTGCCCTCACCATTCTGCTGGCGGGCTTTACGCTGGTGTTCATCATTGTATGCGTGACCTTGCAGCCCTTCGCGGAGTACGCCAACACGCCCATTACTATCGCCTCGCTGATTGCGCTGTTCGTGTGCCTGATTCCCACCACCATCGGGGGCTTGCTCTCAGCCATCGGGATTGCGGGTATGGACCGGGCCCTGCGGGCGAACGTGATTACCAAATCGGGGAAGGCCGTGGAAACCGCCGGTGACATTGACACGCTTTTGCTGGACAAAACGGGCACCATCACCATCGGGAACCGCAAGGCCACCAAGTTCTGGCCCGCGCCCGGCGTGGAGGAGCGGGAGTTCATTTCCAAAGCCGTGCTCAGTTCTATTTCTGATGATACGCCCGAGGGAAAATCCATCCTAGAACTGGCCCAGCAACAGCGCGTGGAAGTGCCCATGCCCGATTTAAGCCAGGTGCAGTTCATCAGGTTCTCCGCCGAGACCCGTTCCAGCGGCCTGGACTTACCCAACGGGTTGCGCATCCGAAAAGGTGCTTCTGACTCCATGCGCCGCCTCACCGAGAACGCAGGCAACACCTATCCTAAAGCCGTGGCCGAGAAAGTGAACGAGATTGCGGCCAACGGAGGCACGCCACTGGTGGTCACCGAGAACGAGAAAGTGCAGGGCGTGATTCAGTTGGAAGACATCATCAAACCCGGCATTCAGGAACGCTTTGAGCGCCTCCGGAAGATGGGCGTGAAAACCGTGATGGTGACCGGTGACAATCCGTTGACTGCCAAATTTATCGCCGAAAAAGCGGGCGTAGATGATTTCATCGCCGAGGCCACGCCCGAAGACAAGCTCAACTACATCAAAAAAGAGCAGGCCGCGGGCAAACTGGTAGCCATGATGGGCGATGGTACCAATGACGCGCCCGCCCTGGCCCAGGCCGATGTGGGCGTGGCCATGAACTCGGGTACGCAGGCGGCCAAGGAGGCGGGCAACATGGTAGATCTGGACAACGACCCCACCAAGCTCATTGAGATCGTGGAGATTGGCAAACAGCTGCTCATCACCCGCGGCACGCTCACCACTTTCTCCATCGCCAATGATGTGGCCAAGTACTTCGCCATTGTGCCCGCGCTCTTCATTGTGGCCATTCCCGCCCTGCAGGGCCTCAACATCATGGGTTTAAATAGTCCCGAAAGCGCCATTCTGAGTGCGGTCATTTTCAACGCCATCATCATTCCGGTGCTCATTCCATTGGCCTTGCGCGGCGTAGCCTACAAACCCATCGGGGCAAGTGCGCTGTTGCGCCGGAACCTGCTGCTTTACGGCGTGGGTGGCGTGGTGGCCCCGTTCATTGGTATTAAACTTATAGACGCCGTTTTAGGCCTCTTTTTCTAAAAACAGCTCAAAAACGTAATTACATGAAAACGTATTTAATCGCCTCTATTAAATTGACTTTGGTGCTGCTGGTATTGCTGGCAGGTGTGTACCCCGTGCTAGTGGCGGGCATTGGCAAACTTTCGCCGGGCGGCGGAGGTGGTGAAACCGTTTCGCGCAACGGCCAAGTAATCGGCTTCGCCAACGTGGGGCAAGCCTTCACCCAGGACAGGTATTTCCAGGGCAGACCCTCGGCTGTGGACTACAATGCGGCTGGCTCGGGAGGCTCCAACAAAGGACCGTCCAACCCCGATTACTTGGCCACCGTGCAAGCCCGCATCGACACGTTTCTCGCGCATAACCCTAGCGTGCAACGCGACCAAATCCCTACGGAACTGGTGACCGCCTCCGGCTCCGGTCTGGACCCGCACCTTTCCCCCGAGGCGGCGTACTTGCAAGTTGCCCGCGTGGCCCAAGCCAGAAACCTACCCGAGCAGAAAGTGCAGGCGCTGGTGCAGCAACACGTAGAAGCCCCGCTCTTAGGTATTTTAGGTCCCGAGAAAGTGAACGTGCTACAACTCAACCTGGCGTTGGATGCTTTGAAGTAATTGAAAGCCGCTTTCCGTTTTTGGCTTATTTTTCAGAAAAAAGGCCAAAAACGGAAGGTACAGCTTCACCTATTCCGTCCCCCTTTGAAGAGGGTAGGGGGATGATGACTTTTGCTGAGAATAAGATTTCTGGCTTTTCACTATCTATGGCGCGGAAGTTACTTCCGTGACTAAGTGATACTGCTTCTAAAGCCAAGCCGCTCTTCCGGATTTGCAATCCGGAAGTAAGGAGAAAGGGGATTTGTAATCCCTGAGTACCTACGCCAGAGCAGCAGCAATGCGGCGGATTGCAAATCCCGAACAGCTGTGGCAGCAGTGAACAGCCGCGATTGAACAGAAGCTCTAATTTGATGCGCCTTTGTCATCCCCCTACCCCCTTCAAAGGGGGACAATTTAAACACGTATTAATTGAGGCTTGATGTAGCCTCTCATCAATCAACATGAAATTTAAAACTAACACCATGAGAACCAAGTTCTCCCTTTCCATTGCCCTATATTTATGTTTGACGGTGCCCACGCAGGCGCAAACCGTTTCAGATTCAACTTATGTTGCCACCACAACTTCAACTACGCTAGAGGATGCCCCGGCCAAACCCTGGCAACTGAGCGGTTTTGTGGATGTGTATTATGCCTATAACTTCAATAAACCAGAGAACCATCTGCGGCCGGGATTTTTGTACAACCACAATCGGCACAACGAGTTTAATGTGAACCTGGCTTTGCTGCGGGTCAACTACACGCAGGACAAGGTGCGCGGGAACCTGGGGCTCATGGCGGGCACCTACGCCCAGTACAACCTGGCCGCCGAACAGGAGTTGCTGCGGCACGTGTACGAGGCCAACGTGGGCATACAACTGTTGCCTAAGGTGTGGCTGGACGCGGGTATTTTCCCTTCGCACATTGGGGCTGAGTCGGCTATCTCCCGCGATAACCTGACGCTCACCCGCTCCCTGAGTGCCGAGAACACGCCGTACTATGAAGCGGGCGCGAAAATCACGTTTGAGGTATCGGAGAAGTGGACGCTGACCGGGCTGGTGCTCAACGGCTGGCAGAACATCCGCGAGGCGGATGGAAACCAGAACAAGGCGCTGGGCACGCAGATTACTTTTAAACCGTCCAGCAAAGTGGTGCTGAACTCCAGCACGTTCTTCGGGAATGAGAAGCCGGACAAGGCCAAACAGCGGCGGTATTTCCATAACTTCTATGCCTCGGTCTCGCCCGCCGATAAGTGGGGCCTGATTGCTGCCTTCGACTTTGGGTTGGAGGAAAAAGCGGGCGATGAAGACGGCTACAACCGCTGGTGGAACCCTACTTTGGCCGTAAAATACCAGGTGTTGCCCCAGCTAGGCATCGCGGCCCGCAGCGAGTACTACCATGACAAGCACGGCGTAATCATCGGAACTGAAACTGCCAACGGTTTCCAGACGGCAGGCTATTCATTGAACCTGGATTTCGCACCCACTACGCAGGTGCTCTGGCGGGTGGAGGCGCGCGTGCTGGATTCCAAGGATGACATTTTTACCAAACAAAGCGGCAACCCTACAGATAAGAATAGGGCGTTGACTACGTCTTTGTCTTTCGCTTTCTAGCGGTGGGGCGAGGGGAATTGCAACCGTGTGGACCCACCCCTGCCTCTCCCAAGAAAGGAATTTTCTCCTAGCTTCGGTTATTCTTACTCTTGGAAAGAATTCCCCTCCTCGGAGGGGTAGGGGTGGGTTTCACCACATTTCAACTTAAGTTTTCATATTCATGGTTTCAGGCGGAAACGCGGCGGACGGGAAGTTTCTGGAGTTGATCCGGCACGCGCGGCGGGGGAAGTTCAAAATCTACATCGGGCTGGCGGCGGGCGTGGGCAAGACGTACCGCATGTTGCAGGAGGCGCACGCGCTGCTGGCGCAGGGCGTGGACGTGGTGGTGGGGTACGTGGAAACGCACAACCGCAAAGAGACGGTGCAACAGTTGGAAGGGCTGCCGGTTATTCCGCGTAAAGCTGTTTTCTACAAGGGCCGCTCGCTGGAGGAGATGGACGTGCCCGCCATTCTGCAACGCCATCCCGAGATGGTGGTGGTGGATGAGCTGGCGCATACCAACGTGCCGGGCTCGGCGCACGAGAAACGCTGGCAAGACGTGGTACAGCTGCTGGAGGCGGGCATTCACGTAATCAGCGCCGTGAACATTCAGCACCTGGAAAGCCTGAACCAGCAAGTAGAGAAAATCACGGGCGTGGAAGTGACCGAGCGCGTACCCGACAGCGTGCTGCGCCTCGCCGATGAAGTGGTGAACATTGACCTGACCATTCCGGAGCTGCTGGAGCGGTTGCAGGCGGGCAAAATCTACGAGCCCGCTAAAGTGGAAGCGGCACTCAAGAATTTCTTCCAGAAAGACCACCTGCTGCAATTGCGCGAGTTGGCGCTGCGCGAAGTAGCCAACCAGCTGGAGCGCCAGATTGACACCGCCCACATTACCCCAGACCGACGGCACACGGAAAAGCTGCTCACCTGCATAGGCACCAACGCCAAGGGCGCGCGGGAAATCATAAGAAAATCGGCCCGCCTGGCCGATAGGTACCACGCCGAGTGGTATCTGCTTTACGTGCAGACCTCCCGCGAGACGAGCCTCAACATCAACCTGGCCACCCAGCGACACCTCCTCAATAATTTACAGTTGGCCACCGAGCTGGGCGCACAGGTGCTCAAAGTGAAAGCCGAAGACGTGGCCGAGGAGGTGCTGCGCGAGGTAAACGAACGGCAAATCACGCTGGTGACGCTGGGCATCACCACGGGTTCTTTCTGGCAGCGCTGGTGGCGCAAAAGCATCACCGGCGAAATAATTTCCCGCATCACCGCGGCCAATACCGAGACGGATATTTATTTGGTGAATTATTAGTCGGAAACTTTCGGCAAGCGGAAAAAGACTACCTTTCCGTTTTTGGCCTGTTTTAAGAAAAAGAGCCGCTAAACGGAAATGGTGCTTGGTTGATACATCTTGTTCTCTGGAAAAGTCTTTAGGAAAGAGCGATAGTGGCGAGCAATCACCGCTTGCTAAGCTTGCCAATAGGTCTTTTTAAGAGGAAGCTGTTTAGAGTTTTCATATTTAAGTAAGTTGACAGAATTAAGTACACCTTCTCTTCTCGTTGTCATTCTGAAAGGATCTTAGGGAACAGTGGGCGAACGGTAATAACGTCTGATTAAAGCTTTGCTAGTTCGCCCACTGTTCCCTAAGATCTTTCCAAGATGACAAAAGGTATGTTTTAATTTGGTCTACTACTTAATGTGATTCTGGCTGGCTCGCGTTTTTGGCCTGTTTTTCAGAAAACAGGCCAAAAACGGAAATCTGAACTCTTAATGCATAAACGGCGCACGTGCACTCGGAACTAGCAATGAAGAAAACGCCAAACAGCTTCCATGACTAAAAACATTGCCCACATACATTCTACATGAAACTTAAGACCAAAATCCTGCTGGGGTATCTGGTGGTGCTGGCCCTGCTGCTGGGCCTGGGCAGTTACAACCTCTACAACCTGAACCGCCTGGACCGCGCCGCGCAGAACATCCTCAAGGACAATTTGTATTCGGTGCAGTTGGGGCAGGAGATGAACAACGCCCTGAGCCATCTGCTGGTCACGCAGCAGCAACTGGTTTTCCTGAAAGCCGACTCCTTGGAGATTGCCGAAAGCACCCGCACCGACCTCCTGCGTTTTGAGGCCAGTTTACAAAAAGAAAGCCTGAACATCACGGAGCCGGGCGAACGAGAGACGGTAGAGTCCATGCGCCAGACCTTCGCTGAGTTGAAACGCTTGCTGCACACCTCGGCCGCAGTGCCGTCTGAGACCTACTTTGTGACCGTAATGCCCAAGTACCAGTTGCTGCAGGACAACATCCACCAGATGGTGAGCCTGAACACCGATGCCCTCCAACTCAAAAACCAACAGGCGCAGGAGACCTCGCAACGGGTGTGGCAGTACACTTTGGCCTTGTTGGCCTGTAGCGTTTTGTTTGCGCTGGTATTCTGTTTCAGCGTGCCCGAGGCCCTGACCCAGCCCATCCAGCAGCTCATCACCTCGCTGGAGTACGTGGCCCAGCGGAACTTCTCCCAGACCTTGCCCCTGAAGGGGAACGACGAGTTTGGGGCGGTGTCCAAAGTCTTTAACCAGATGCTGGTGCGCCTGCGCGAATACGAAAAATCGACCCTATCTGAACTTATCACCGAGAAGAACCGCATCCAGTCCATCATCACCAACCTGGACGAGGCCATTATTTTACTAGATGCCGAAGGGAAAATCATTCTCGCCAACCCCGTCGCCTGCCGTCTGCTGGGCCTGCCCCCCGAAAAACTGATTGGTGCCAAAACCCAGGACGTGGCCGCGCAGAACGATTTATTTAAGGAACTGCTGAAAGGAATGGAAGCCGGAAGCAGTGCCTCGCCGGAGGCGGTACTGTCCATCACCGACCTGGGCGAGGAGGCGTACTACCGCAAATCGGTGTTTCAGGTGCTGGCCTACAATGAGGTGCTGGGCAAGCAGGAATTTGCCGGTTACATTCTCTCCCTGCGCAACGTGAGTGATTTTAAGAAGCTGGACCAGGTCAAGTCTAACTTTCTGGCTACGGTCTCGCATGAGTTGAAAACCCCGCTGGCCTCCATCAATTATTCCCTCAAGCTGTTGCAGAACCAGCGCATCGGGGAGATGAACCAGGAGCAGCAGCAATTGGTCGCCACCATCAAAACCGAGAACCAGCGCCTCCAGAAGATGGTCACCGAGCTGCTGGACGTAGCCCGCCTAGAGAACGGCAACATCCAGCTCAACATTGCCACCGCCAACGTAGCCGATATTGTGCAGTTCGCCGCCAACACCATCCAGCTCCAGCTCCGCGAGAAGAACATCCACCTGGAGATTTCCCTGCCGCCCCAGCTCCCGCCCGTGAAAGCCGATGTGGAGAAAACCTCCTGGGTGCTGCTGAACCTCCTGAGCAACGCCATCCGCTACTCGGCCCAAAATGAGACCATTGTTTTGTCGGCCAGCGAAGGTAATGGAGAAGTAGTGGTGCAAGTGAAAGACCACGGTCCCGGCATTGAACCGCAGAACCATGAACGCATCTTCCAGCGCTTCGTGCAAGTTCCGGGAAAAGAAGCATATAAAGGCGGTTCTGGGTTAGGCCTTTCCATCTCCCGCGAGTTCATCCAGACGCAGGGCGGCCGCATTTGGGTGGAGAGTGCCGTGGGGCAGGGAAGTACGTTTGCGTTTACGTTGTTGGTGTAAGAGGGTTTGTAGTTTTCTTGGCCAGCTTCAGGAGAAAATTGCGCATTTCAGGCGTGTCATATTCGGCCATTCCGCTTTGCTGGGCCACTATCTTGCCTTCGGGAGAAATAATGTAAGTGGAGGGAATAGACGGGCTGTTGAATTCTTCGGGTATCTGGCTGATGGGCAGGTAAACAGGAAACGTGAAGCCTTTCCTGTCGATGAATTTCTTCACCTTATCCAGGCCTTTTCGGTCTACAGACAGCATCACGAAGGCTATCTCGCCAGAGCCAACTTTTTCGTAGAGGCTCTGGATGTTGGGCATCTCGGCAATGCAAGGTGGGCACCAGGTCGCCCAGATGTTAAGGAAGATGACTTTTCCGCGGAGCGACTCAAAAGAAACAACTCTGCCCTCTACATCTTTCATCTCGAAACCGGCTCCCGCCTTAGAAGCCAAGGTAGATGTAGAAGATGCCGAGGTTGGAACTGTATCCTCCACGGAAGGCACCTCAGCGTTTTTGAGGCCGGTGGCCAAAAGAAGGCGCTGCACCTGACCAATCACTTCCGTATGCAGGCCGGTGGCGTAGAGCACCCCGATAATTGTCAACGTATAGACCCATCCCGGGATAGTTCTGAAGGAAAATTTATGCCTGTTCATATTCGTAGTTTAAAGGTGTTTTTCGGAAAAGAGGCCCAAAGCGCAATGGATCTTCAGGCGGCATTGATCCAGTTTTCGTGCAGGCACGTGAGGTAGGTATTTCGGGTATGGATTTTAAAGTACCTGCAGAAATAAAGTATGAGGGGACAGGCCATGAGCAGCAAACCCAATAAAGGATTGATTGGACGGGAATAATTTTGAATTTAAGACCAGCGGGGTGAAAAGCAAAGCAGCTGCGCACCAGAACTTTTTGGCATTTGGGGAGAAAAAGAAAACCCGCTTCATGTGCATGAAGCGGGTTTGTAGCGGGGAGCAGAATCGAACTGCCGACCTCAGGGTTATGAATCCTGCGCTCTAACCATCTGAGCTACCCCGCCGAATTGTGGTGCAAATGTAGGAGAAAGATTTAAAAATGCACAAACTTTTTTCTATAAAATATTTTCCTTTATTTGAGAAAGTGAATGAACCCAACCCTTACCTATACCCTTAACTTTAGCTCTCGAAACGCATGAGTAAAATAAAGTTTGTACGTGAATACCCTTTAAACGCCTCAGCCAAAATGATGTACCCGTACCTGAGCACTGCGTCGGGGCTGGGGCAGTGGCTGTGTGACCAGGCCATTCAAATGAATGACCGCGTGTTCAACCTGCGGTGGGATAACCAGGACCACCTGGCTGAAATGACGAGCCAACGGACAAATAAATCTGTGCGGTTTACCTTTCAGAACACCAACAAGGGCATACCGCATGACAACAGCTACATAGATTTTTCAATAGAGACCAGTGAGCTGACGCAGGAGCAATTTCTACGCATCATAGACTATACAGACGTAGGCGACGTTGAACAGTTAACCGAACTCTGGGACAACCTGGTTCAGAATTTGCGGGAGTTAATAGGCGGTTAGGCAGCCATATCCGCCGCTTTTCGTAAATTTGGCCACCTCCCCAGGATTTTTCCGGCTTCAATGCAAGACCGGCGCGGGAAACAGTGGCGCACTGGTACATGAAAAAATTAGATAAACTTATACTCAAGTCCTTCTTAGGGCCTTTCTTTCTCACGTTTGCCGTTGTTGAATTCATTCTGCTGCTGCAGGTGATTTTAAAGTACCTGGATGACCTGGTGGGGAAAAACCTGGGCGCAGATGTCATTGCCGAGCTGCTGTTCTATTTCAGCCTGAACCTGGCCCCAATGGCTTTCCCGCTGGCCATTCTTCTTTCGTCACTCATGACGTTTGGGAATCTGGGGGAGCACCATGAGCTCACGGCCATCAAAACCTCAGGAATTTCTTTGGTGCGCGCCTTGCGCCCGGTGTTTTTCTTTGCGGTACTCCTAACCATTGCCGCCTTCAACTTCCATAATACCATTGTTCCCAAAGCCAACCTGCGCGCGTACAGCCTCATGTGGGACATAAGACAGAAAAAACCGGCTCTGGATATCAAGGCAGGGTCATTTTACAACGGGCTGCCCAACCGCAGCATCAAGGTGGGGAAGAAGTTTGAAGATGGCCAGACCATGAAAGACATCATGATCTATGACCATAGCAACGGGCAGGGCAACGCGGTGGTGGTGCTGGCAGACTCTGGCAAGATGTACACTAAGTTCAATGACCAGTATCTGGTCTTGGAGTTGTTCAACGGGAAGACCTTTGCCGAGGACCGTTCTGGCAACAACAATTATTCACAGGGCAGCGGTTATTTCAGGCAGGCTTTTTCCCAGAATAAAATCATGGTGAACCTGTCCAGTTTCCAGATGACCCGCAGTGACGCCCAGTACTTCGCTGACAATAAGATGATGAAGAACATCAACCAGCTGGTGCAGATCACTGACTCGTTAGAGAGGCAGGTAGGGCAGGAGACCAAACTGCTGGAGCCTAACATCAGGCCGTACTATACCTACTTTGCCGCCAGCATGGCCAAAGACACGGCAAATGTCAAAGGCTTTAAGCTGGGCAAAAAACTGGCAGCTGCCAGTTTGCAGGAGGTGCAGTCTGCCACCAACGCTGCGCGTAATGTGAAGAGCTTTACCAGTTCGTACGCCTCGCGCCTGGCCAGCATACAGCGCGACAAGAACAACTATGAGATAGAGATTTACCGCAAGTTTACCCAGTCTTTGGCCTGCTTTATCATGTTCCTGATTGGGGCGCCGCTGGGGGCCATTATCCGGAAAGGCGGCCTGGGCATGCCGGTCATCATTTCTATTGCGTTCTTCATCATCTACTACGTGATGAGTATCCTGGGCGAGAAGTGGGGCCGGGAAGGGGTGGCGCCGGTGTGGCTGGGCATGTGGGCAGCCAATATGATCCTGCTGCCCGTGGGGTTGTTCTTCCTGTACCAGGCGCGCAATGATTCCAACCTGTTGGAGTTTGACTTCTGGCGGAAAATCACTGCCCGTTTCAGAAGGCCCGCCACCGCCCAGTGAAAGAGAAAGAATAGATTAAAATAAATTGAAAGGTTTGAATATTCGGCATTGTTGTCTATCTTTGCGCCTTATATTCTGAACTGCGATAAAAAAGACAAGTACAGTTACACGCAATGAAATTAACTACTGAAGCAAAAAAAGAGATCTTCCAAAACAACGGTTTTGCAAAATCAGCTACTGACACCGGTTCTGCTGAGTCTCAAATCGCTCTGTTTACGGCTCGTATCAATCACCTGACAGACCACCTGAAGACCCACAAGAAAGATTTTTCTACCCGTTTGGGTCTGTTGAAACTGGTTGGTAAGAGAAGAAGATTGCTGAACTACCTGACCAAAACCGACATTGAGCGCTACCGTGCTATTATCGCTGAATTAGGCATTCGTAAATAACATCTATAAAGGATTAGGGAATTCATTAACGGGATTCCCTAATCTTTTTTATTGCCTTTGCTTTCCCTTCTTTTAAGCGCCCTTGGCTCTCTGCCTCTGGGTGCCTTTTACTTTGATTGCATCTTATATCAAGACCGATGTCATACAACGCTATAAATAAAACCATCCGCATGGCCAATGGCCGTGATATTACCATTGAAACCGGCAAGCTTGCCAAACAGGCAGACGGTTCTGTGGTAGTGAAATGCGGAAACGCCATGCTGTTGGCCACTGTGGTTTCTAACAAAGAAGCCCGTGAAGGGGTTGACTTCCTTCCTCTTTCAGTTGACTATCAGGAAAAATTTGCCTCTTCCGGTAAAATACCGGGCGGTTTCCTGAAAAGAGAAGCCCGCCTTTCTGACTATGAAGTCCTGATCAGCCGTCTGGTAGACCGTATTCTGCGGCCTATGTTCCCAGATGACTACCATGCAGAAACGCAGGTAATCATCAACCTGATCTCGGCCGACTCTGAAATCCTGCCGGATGCGTTAGCCGCCCTGGCTGCTTCTGCCGCCATTTCGGTTTCTGATATTCCGTTTAACGGCCCTATCTCTGAAGTGCGCGTGGCCCGCATTGACGGCCAGTTCCAGATCAACCCCTTGTTGTCTGACCTGGGCCGTGCTGATATTGACCTGATAGTG
Source organism: Rufibacter ruber (assembly GCF_014138425.1). NCBI lineage: Bacteria > Pseudomonadati > Bacteroidota > Cytophagia > Cytophagales > Hymenobacteraceae > Rufibacter > Rufibacter ruber. The sequence goes on along the minus strand of NZ_JACJIQ010000007.1, from coordinate 161,465 downwards.
GGTGGTTCTGCTGACAGCGTAGCCATGGTAGAAGGCGAAATGAGCGAAGTATCTGAAGAAGACATGCTGGAGGCCATTCGCGTAGCGCATGAGGCCATCAAAGGCCAGGTGCAGGCGCAGGTGGAGCTGGCCCAGGAAGTGGGTAATACCACCAAGCGTACCTACAGCCATGAGACAAATGACCTGGAGCTGAAAGAGCGTATCTTCAAAGCAGTGTATGAGAAAGCGTATGCCGTTGCTGCCTCTGGTAACAATGTAAAAGCTCAGCGCAAAGACGCCTTCAAAGCCATCAAAGAAGAATTTGTGGCTTCCCTTCCGGAAGATCATACCTATGATTCAGCCTTAATTGGAAAGTATTTCCATGATGCGGAGAAAGAGGCCGTTCGTGATGTGGTGCTGAAAGAGCGCCGCCGTCTGGATGGCCGGGCCCTGGATGAGATCAGACCTATCTGGTCAGAAGTGAATTACCTGCCTTCTGCGCACGGTTCAGCCATCTTCACCCGCGGTGAAACCCAGTCTTTGACCACCGTTACGCTGGGTACTAAATTAGATGAGCAGATGATTGACGGGGCCATGTTCTCTGGCTACAATAAATTCATGCTGCACTACAACTTCCCTCCGTTCTCTACCGGTGAGGCGAAGCCTATGCGCGGCACTGGCCGCAGGGAGGTTGGGCACGGGAACCTGGCCATGCGTTCTTTGAAGAAAGTATTGCCCCCGGAAGATGAGAACCCCTACACCATCCGGATTGTCTCTGACATTCTGGAGTCAAACGGTTCTTCTTCTATGGCTACCGTATGTGCCGGAACCTTGGCCTTGATGGATGCCGGTATCCAGATCAAAGCACCGGTTTCTGGTATTGCCATGGGCTTGATCATGGACGAGGAGACTGGCAACTTTGCGGTTCTTTCTGACATCTTGGGTGATGAAGACCACCTGGGTGACATGGACTTTAAAGTAACCGGTACCTCAAAAGGAATCACCGCTTGCCAGATGGACATCAAGGTGAAAGGCCTTTCGTTTGAAATCCTGGGTCAGGCACTGGCACAGGCTAAAAACGGACGTCTGCACATCTTAGGCGAGATGAACAAAACCATCGCACAGCCTAACGCAGACTTTAAGCCACATACGCCGCGTTCTCAGAACATCATCATTGACAAAGAATTCATTGGTGCGGTCATTGGACCAGGCGGTAAAGTGATCCAGCAGATTCAGCGTGACTCTGGTGCCACTATCCAGATTGAGGAGAAGAATGACAAAGGCTATGTGAACGTGTTCGCCACCAGCCAGGAGTCTATGCAGCAGGCGGTTTCTAAAATCAAAGCCATTGTGGCCGTGCCAGAAGTGGGCGAGGTGTACACCGGTAAAGTGAAATCAATTCAGCCGTACGGTGCGTTTGTGGAGTTCATGGCGGGCAAAGACGGTCTGCTGCACATCTCTGAGGTGAAGTGGGAGCGTCTGGAAAGCATGGAAGGCGTGCTGGAGCTAGGCGAGGAAATCCAGGTGAAACTGGTAGACATTGACCCTAAGACCGGTAAATACAAACTTTCTCGCAAAGCGTTGCTTCCCAAGCCTGAGCGCAAAGAGGCTGCCCCTGGCAACCAATAGTCTTTTATACATCTAAACCCAGCCAAACCCGTTTCATAAGAAAAGGACTGGCTGGGTTTTGAGGCTATTTTTGAAAAATTAGGCCAGAAACAGAAGGAGTTGGCGCGCGTTTTCATTTAATGAGAACTTTTGGAGCCGGGGAAGGTGTTATCCCACCAGACCTACATACACAGATACACATAGTTAGACATACACTCCAATGAGACAGCTGAAAATAAGCAAGCAGATTACCAACCGTGAAAGCCAGTCCCTTGACAAGTATTTACAGGAGATTGGCAAGGTAGACCTGCTCACCCCAGACGAGGAGGTAACGCTTGCCCAGCGCATACGTGAAGGCGACCAGTTCGCCCTCGAGAAATTAACCAAAGCCAACCTGCGCTTCGTGGTGTCAGTGGCGAAGCAGTACCAGAACCAGGGGCTTTCCCTGGGGGATTTGATCAATGAAGGGAACCTGGGTCTTATCAAAGCCGCTAAGCGTTTTGACGAAACCCGCGGTTTCAAATTTATCTCTTACGCCGTTTGGTGGATCCGTCAGTCAATTCTGCAGGCCTTGGCTGAGCAGTCAAGAATTGTACGTCTGCCTTTGAACCGCGTAGGTTCTCTGAACAAAATCTCCAAGTCTTTCTCAGAGCTGGAGCAGAAGTTTGAACGCGAGCCGTCACCAGAGGAAATTGCCGAAGTATTGGAGTTGACCACCGCTGAAGTGGTAGACACCCTGAAGATCTCCGGCCGCCACGTGTCAGTAGATGCGCCATTCGTGCAAGGCGAAGAAAACCGCCTGCTGGACGTGCTGGAAAATGAAGACGAGGAATCTCCGGACACCGGTCTTATGAATGACTCTTTGCGCAAAGAGGTGCAGCGGGCTCTTTCTACCTTGACCAAACGGGAGGCAGATGTGATCACCCTCTACTTCGGGCTGAACGGGGAGCATTCCCTGACCCTGGAGGAAATTGGTGAGAAATTCAACCTGACCCGAGAGCGCGTGCGCCAGATCAAAGAAAAAGCCATCCGCCGTCTGCGCCACACGTCCCGTAGCAAGGCGTTGAAGCCTTATTTAGGTTAGTCTGACCGCATGAACAATTTCAAAAGCCTTGGCGTTGAGCCAGGGCTTTTCTGTTTTAGCGCTGTTTTTCAGAAAACAGACCCAGAACAGAGCTCCTTCCTTGACAGAAATGATGGGTTTCCGTTTCCGGGCTGTTTTAAAAAAACAGCCCGGAAACGGAAATTGTGGCAGGTCTGCCCCGGTTTCATAAGGCGGCCTCTGTGGGGTGGCCCATTTCCCGCACACCACCCCAACCATTCAAACTGTTAAGCTTTTAGGCCTGATTCTTGAGGCAGGTACGGTCACTGCCCTGGAGTATGTCTGGGCCAGTTACCTCCCCGGCCGCCACGGTCTCTGAATTTATTTGTAATATTGCACTCGCAAAATCTTTACCAGATATGGAAAACCAGAAAGAGCGCGTAAAATGCCTGATTATAGGTTCCGGCCCCGCCGGGTATACCGCCGCTATATATGCTTCACGGGCCGGACTGAAGCCGGTGATGTACCAAGGCTTGCAACCCGGTGGTCAGCTGACCATCACCAATGACGTTGAAAACTACCCAGGCTACCCGCAGGGAATCAATGGCCCGCAGATGATGGAGGACTTCAAGCAGCAGGCTGAGCGTTTTGGGGCAGATATACGGTATGGCATTGCCACAGCGGTAGATTTCTCCGGCAAGCCGCACCGTGTCACCATTGACGAACAAAAAGAGATTGAGGCAGACACGGTGATCATTGCCACCGGGGCGTCTGCCAAATGGCTGGGGCTGGAGTCTGAGGCGCGCCTGAACGGGAGCGGGGTTTCTGCCTGTGCCGTGTGTGACGGCTTCTTCTACCGCGGCCAGGAAGTGGCCATAGTGGGGGCGGGTGACACCGCCTGTGAAGAGGCGCACTACCTGTCTAACCTTTGCTCCAAAGTGTACATGATTGTACGCCGTGATGAGATGCGCGCCTCTACCATCATGCAGAACCGTGTTAAAAATACGCCCAACATTGAAATCCTCTGGAACAGCATCACAGATGAGATTCTGGGCGAGCATGGCGTGGAAGGGGTTCGCCTGAAAGACACCAACACCGGTGAAACCAGGGAGATTGCCGTGAAAGGGTTCTTTGTGGCCATAGGCCATGAGCCAAACTCAAAGATCTTCCAGCCTTACCTGGAGCATGACGCCAGCGGTTACCTGAAAACCATTCCGGGTACCTCTAAAACCAATGTTGATGGCGTGTTCGCCTGCGGCGATGTGCAGGACAACGTGTACCGGCAGGCCGTGACCGCCGCCGGCACCGGCTGTATGGCCGCCCTGGACGCTGAACGGTACCTGGCCTCAATGGAGGTGCATTAAGAAATGTAGAAGAACAAGCCGCCATTCAACTGCCCAAGGCAATAAAATGACGGCTTGTTCAGTTTTAAAACCGAGTCTGGACCGCACCAGGCGTTGGTGATTAATCAGATTAAATGCTGCTGAAAAAAATAACTTTCTTTCTTCTGCTTTGCATCTGTACCCTGTTGGGGTTTACGGCACAGGCGCAGAAGAAGGCGAAAAAAGACCTGTTCAAAGTAAAAGCCCCCAAAATCAAATACGTGAAGCCTGACACCACCGTGCTGATCAAGCACGAGGAGATTCAGGACGGGGACCCAAAGAGCCGTGGCGCCTTCAGCCCAATTAAAAAGCTCTCTATTGTAAGCGAAGACACCAGCTCCCTTGACCTGGGGGAGCAAAGCATTGTGGAGATGTCTGAGGAGATACAGATGGATGACAGTGTATGGGTGAAGATTGCCGGCTACTACGCCATCTGGGACACGCACAACATTAACCCGTACCGCAAAGACGGGCGCCAGATCAAAGACACCATTGACCTCAAGCTCTTTGATGAAAACCACCCGTACAAGATGCCACTGGTGAAAACCCCCATTACCTCAGATTTCGGGTTCAGGGGCTACCGCTGGCATTATGGCACTGACCTGGACCTGGATACCGGCGACTCAGTGAAAGCCGCGTTTGACGGTGTTATCAGAATCTCCAAATGGGACGGCGGCGGCTACGGCAATTACCTGGTGGTGCGCCACGTAAACGGCCTGGAGACGCTGTACGGCCACCTGAGCAAACCGGTAGCCAAAGTTGGCCAGTATGTGAAAGCGGGGGAGCTGATTGGCTGGGGCGGAAGCACCGGACGCAGCTCGGGGCCGCACCTGCATTATGAAGTCCGGTATGAAGGCAACCCCATTGACCCGGAGGAACTGTACGACTTCCCAGACTATCTTCTGAAAGGGGAGAGCTTCCAGGTGACATCGGCGCTGTTCAATTATTACAACCGGGCAAAGAAAAAAGGTTCCTCATCAGCCAGCCGGGCAAGAAGGACCGTGTACCATACGGTGAGAAGCGGAGACGTGCTGGGCAGCATTGCCCGCAAGTATGGCGTGTCAGTTTCCCAGATCACCCGCCTGAACCGCATCACCACCAGAACTACCTTAAAATTAGGCCGCAGGCTGCGCATCAAATAACCTTGTCCATGAAACTTGACATTTTAGCATTTGCCTCGCACCCAGATGACGCAGAATTAGGTTGTGTAGGAACCCTGCTGGCGCACAAAGCCCAAGGCAAGAAGGTTGGCATTGTAGATTTAACGCGCGGCGAGCTGGGCACCCGGGGCACCCCCGAGACCCGCGCCCGCGAATCTGAGGCGTCTACCCAGATTTTGGGGCTGGATGCGCGGGAGAATCTGGGCTTAGCTGATGGATTTTTCCGGAACGACGAAGCCCACCAGCGCAAGGTAATTGCCGCCCTGCGGAAATACCGCCCGGAGATTGTGCTCATGAACGCCATTTATGACCGTCACCCAGACCACGGCCGCGGAAGCCAGCTGGTCTCAGAGTCCTGCTTCCTGGCCGGCCTAAGGCAAATTAAAACCCAGGATGAGAACGGGCGGGAGCAGGAGGCCTGGCGACCCAAAGCCGTGTACCATTACATTCAGGACAGGCTCATTGCCCCAGATCTGGTGGTAGACATCACTGCGCACTGGGAGAAGAAGGTACAGGCGATCTACGCGTTCAACAGCCAGTTCCATACCCCAGACACCAAGAATTCAGATGAGCCGGCCACCTATATCTCCTCGCCTGACTTCATTAGGTTCATTGAAGCCAGAGCCATGGAGTTTGGGCATTCCATAGGCGTAACCTACGGTGAAGGCTTCACCAAAGAACGGAACCTGGGGGTGAGGAATTTGTTTGACCTGATCTAATGCTCACTGCCTTCATCCCAAGAACTCCCTCGCATCTTACCTGGTGCGGGGGAGTTCTGTTTTTGGCCTGTTTTGGCCAAAACAGGCCAAAAACGCAACTGCGGCATACCCGTTACCTGTAGGGGCGGCAGAGTGAGGGAGCCGCGATTCAATTGGCAGTGACTACAGTTACTGGTTCAGACACCCGCAGGTCTAAAGACACGGCGGGATCTTGTGCAGATTGTTGATGATTTTGAGATGCTGCCGTGAGACGAATGCCTCATGCCCAACTGTGCGGCGGGTGGCCAGACACCCCGTGAACCACCTGAAGAAATTAGGGAGTGTGGAGACTCCAACCACTCCTTGGAGCTAGTCTGGTGAGCCGCGGCAGAGGATACTTGTATCAGTTACCCTGTTCTGAAAATACAGGTGCTCCAGATAGTCCTGCTTCTAATAAAAAACCCTCACAGGTTTTCAAAACCTGTGAGGGCTAACGCTCATCTGTTTTTGGGCTGTTTTCAGAAAATGAGGCTAAAAACAGAAAAGGTGTTTATTTCAACCTATTCCGTCTCCATTCAGAAACGCCCGAGGCGGGGGCTGCATTTGGGGTTGTGCCAGTGGTTGCTTTGGCCTGGCCGGCAAAGAGAGCCGCGAGAACGGCGGCCAGTTCCTCTTCCTCCTGCGAGGGCGTTGCTTTCAGGACTGAAGGGTCTTTGAAATAGCGCTCAATGAATTTGGTGTCAAATTTCCCGCTCCGGAAGGCCTCATGCTCCATGACAAACTTCCCGAAGGGCAGCGTTGTCTCAATGCCGGTGATCTGGTACTCGTCAATGGCTCTGATCATTTTCTCTATGGCCTCCTGCCGGTCTTTGCCAAAAGTCACCAGCTTGGCAATCATGGGGTCATAATAGATGGGGATCTCCATGCCTTCCTCAAACCCGTCATCTACGCGCACCCCCAACCCCTGCGGGCGCTTATAGGTGGTGAGGGTTCCAATGTCAGGGAGGAAGTTGTTGGCAGGGTCTTCAGCGTACACCCTTAGCTCCAGGGCGTGGCCGTAAATGGCCAGGTCTTCTTGCGAGAAGGAGAGAGGCTCGCCCTGGGCAATCTTGATTTGCTCCTTCACCAGGTCAAGCCCGGTGATCTGCTCCGTTACCGGGTGCTCCACCTGCAGGCGGGTATTCATCTCCAGAAAGTAGAAGTTCAGGTTTTCATCTAGCAGAAACTCTACGGTACCGGCCCCTTTGTACTGGCAGGCCTTGGCTACGTCTACCGCGCAACGGCCCATCTCAGCGCGCAACTCCGGGGTGAGAACAGCTGAAGGGGCTTCCTCCACCACTTTCTGGTGGCGGCGCTGGATAGAACACTCCCGCTCAAACAAGTGCACTATGTTGCCGTGGGTGTCGCCAAGTACCTGAATTTCAATATGGCGGGGCGAGCCAATGTATTTCTCTATAAAAACAGAGCCATCGCCGAAGGCGGAGGTGGCCTCGCTTACCGCCAGTTTCATCTGTTCTTCAAACTCTGCCACGTTCTCTACCACGCGCATGCCTTTTCCGCCGCCCCCGGCGCTGGCTTTGATCAGGATTGGGAACCCAATCTGGCTGGCTATGTTTTTGGCCTCCTCCACATCACTGATGGCGCCTTCTGTGCCGGGCACCATGGGTATGTTATACTGGGCCACAGCGGCTTTAGCGGCCAATTTGCTGCCCATGAGCTCAATAGCGTAGGGGGAGGGGCCAATAAAGGTGATGCCTGCGTCTTCTACCATCTGGGCAAAGCCCGCATTCTCAGACAGGAAGCCGTAACCGGGGTGTACAGCGTCTACGCCCAGTCTTTTGCAGGTCTCCAGAATTACCTCAGCCCGTAGATAAGACGCGCTGGAGGCCGGCGGACCCACGCACACGGCCTCATCTGCAAAGCGTACATGCAGGGCCTGGCGGTCAGCCTCAGAGTAAATGGCTACCGTTTTAATCCCCATTTCACGGGCGCTGCGCATCACCCTGAGGGCAATCTCGCCTCTGTTGGCAACCAGAATCTTATTTATTTTTTTCATGTGGCGGAGGTTCATCAATTGGTACTCCAAAGAAACAGTATTCAGGGCAAACATAAAAACTGGTTTAAAATAAGCTAGCTTCTAAAGGATTGGCTTTGTATTTGCAGGAGATCAATGTAAATTTGCGCGTCTGCCTGGTTTCTTTTTAAGAAATTTTTGTAGACTTTTAAAGTTCTGACCATCTTATTATTACCGCCTTAACCTTACTAAAGTGGATTTATTTGAAAAGTTTTTGGCCAACCGCGGACCGCTTGGCAGCCATTCTCATTATGCCCATGGTTACTTCACCTTCCCAAAACTGGAGGGGGAGATTGCGCCGCGTATGGTTTTCAGGGGAAAAGAAGTTTTAACGTGGAGTTTGAACAACTACCTGGGCCTGGCCAACCACCCCGAAGTTAGAAGAGTTGACGCTGAAGCAGCCGCCCAATGGGGCATGGCTACGCCCATGGGGGCACGCATCATGTCTGGGAACACCAACTACCATGAGCAGTTGGAGAATGAGCTGGCAGCGTTTGTGCAGAAGCCTTCTGCCCTGTTGCTGAACTTTGGGTACCAAGGGGTAGTGTCTATCATTGATTCACTCGTAAGCCGCCATGATGTGATTGTGTATGACGCTGAGTCTCACGCCTGCATCATTGACGGGGTGCGCTTGCACCAGGGGAAGCGGTTTGTGTACACGCACAACAACATGGAAAGCCTGGAGAAGCAACTGCAGCGCGCCACTAAAATGACCCAGGAAACCGGCGGTGGAATTCTGGTGATCACAGAGGGCGTGTTTGGCATGAGCGGTAACCTGGGCAAGCTGAAAGAAGTGGTGGCCCTGAAAGAAAAATTCCAGTTCAGGCTGTTGGTAGATGACGCCCACGGTTTCGGGACTATGGGCGAAACGGGTGCCGGTACCGGCGAGCACCTGGGGATCCAGGACGGGATTGACGTGTATTTCTCTACGTTTGCCAAGTCAATGGCCAGCATTGGGGCATTTGTGGCCGGTGAGCAGTACGTGATTGACTACCTGCGCTACAACATGCGCTCGCAGATCTTTGCCAAATCCCTGCCTATGCCGCTGGTGATGGGTGCCCTCAAGCGTCTGGAACTGCTGCGCAACCAGCCAGAGCTGAAAGAAAACCTCTGGAAGGTGGTGCGCGCCCTGCAGTCTGGGCTGCGGGAGAAAGGCTTCAACATTGGCACCACGGAGTCTCCTGTGACTCCGGTGTTGCTCAACGGCCAGATTCCAGATGCCACCTCGCTTACGCTGGACCTGCGTGAGAACTACAGCATCTTCTGTTCAATTGTGGTGTATCCGGTGGTACCCAAAGATGTGATTATGTTGCGTTTGATCCCAACTGCATCTCATACCCTGGAAGATGTGGCTGAGACCATTGCCGCCTTTGAGGCCGTGGCCGCCAAATTGGATAAAGGACTTTATACTAAAACTACGGTAGAAGTCTAGAAACGGCATTTGCTAATAAAATAATACAAACGCACTTTTTTTTGCACCTTATTTTATAATTCCTATATTAGAGCCATTAAACGAAATGTTAAACCTTTAAAACAAGCTCTAATGAACAATTTTTCTAAGATTAAGGATCTGGTTCTCTCTCTGGAAGGTGACTTTGAGAAATTCTATGACAAAGGGAACTCAGCAGCCGGAACTCGTGTGAGAAAAGGCATGCAAGATCTGAAAAACATGGCTCAGGACATCCGTAAGGAGGTTCAGGACATGAAAAACAGCCAGGACGCTGACAAAAAATAAGTTGCTTGTATAAAGATGATACTGAAAAGGTGGGCTGTTGAGGCCCGCCTTTTTTATTGCCCCTGAAATAGCATTGCTCCAAGTTTACTCCTTTTCTGTTTTTGGGCTGTTTTTCAGAAAACAGCCCAAAAACAGAAATCCCCCGTGGTTTCTCAGCCATTGGCTTTAGAAACCACGGGGGATTCTTTAACGGTGTCTGAACTCTATTCGGCTTTCACCAGGTAGTAATTTTTCTTGCCTTTCTGCACGACCAGGTACTTGCCCTGCAGCAGATCAGTGGTCACCGCTTCCTCTGGCCGCGCCACCTTCTGGCGGTTAATGCTCACCCCGCCGTTCTGGATCATTTTCTTGGCCTCACCTTTAGAGGCGAAGATCTCAGCGTTGGTCAGTTCAGACAGGAAGTCTACGGCATTGGCGGTAGTGGCCAGGGCATCTTTAGAAACGGTGATCTGGGGCACGCCCTCAAACACGGCCAGCAAAGTATCTTCCTTCAAGTTACGAAGGGTTTCCAAATCGCCTTTCCCAAACAGGATCTCAGAAGCCTCTACCGCGCTTTCATACTCCTCAGCAGAGTGCACGGTGGTGGTGACTTCTTTGGCCAGGGCTTTCTGCAGTACGCGCAGGTGCGGCGCCTGCTGGTGTTCTTCAGTGATTCTGGCAATCTCATCCTGCGGCAGCAGGGTGTACACCTTAATCAATTTGGCGGCTTCTTCATCGGCCAGATTCAGCCAGAACTGATAGAACTTGTACGGCGAGGTCATCTCTGGGTCCAGCCAGATGTTGCCGCCCTCAGATTTGCCAAATTTGGTTCCGTCTGCCTTGGTCACCAATTTGCCCACTAAGGCAAACGCTTTGCCGCCGTCCATCCGTCTAATCAGTTCGGTGCCGGTGGTGATGTTGCCCCACTGGTCAGAGGCTCCCATCTGCAGCCGCACGTTCTTGTGCTTGTACAGGTGGTAGAAGTCGTAACCTTGCAGCAGTTGGTATGAGAACTCGGTGAAAGAAAGCCCCTCGGCGGCGTTGTCGCCCTCCTGGGCATTGATTCGGTTCTTCACCGAGTCTTTCTTCATCATGTAGTTCACCGTGAGGTGCTTGCCCACATCGCGCAGAAAACCCAGGAAGCTGAACTCCTTGAACCAGTCATAGTTGTTCACAATCTCAGCTGAGTTCTGGGCCCCGTCAAAGTGCAGGAACTTCTCCAGCTGCTTTCTGATGCCTTCCTGGTTCGCGCGCAGCACCTCTTCAGACAACAGGTTCCGCTCTGCGGATTTCCCCGAAGGGTCCCCAATCATACCCGTGGCCCCGCCCACCAGCGCTACGGGCTTGTGGCCGGCGCGCTGCAGGTGCACTAATAACATAATGGTGGCCAGGTTGCCTATGTGCAGGGAAGACGCGGTAGGGTCAAAACCGATATAGCCGGTGGTCATACCGGAAGCCAATTGTTCCTCAGTGCCCGGCATAAAATCGTGGAGCATTCCGCGCCAACGTAGTTCTTCAATCAAATTCATGAAATCATCTGTTTTACTGCGGCAAAGGTATCAAATTAGTTTTTAGTTGGTAGTTGTTCGTTCTTAGTTTCAAGAGAACCCATGTGCGTTTTGGGGCTGTTTTCCAGAAAAGAGGCCCAAAACGCAAAGTTGCACATGGCAGGACTTTAGGAATTTAAGAAGATTCTGTGCCGCTTACTGGGAAAGCGCGGTGCGGATTAATGTGAAGATGGGTAATCCAGTCAATTATTTCTTCAGTAACGCAGACAGCCCCACCTGCTCAAAGAGCACTTTGCCTATTTTCACATCAGTCCAGCCCTCTGCTAACTGATAGGTGAAAACAGGTTTTCCGTCAAGGAGAGCGCAGGGGATGTGGTATTTCTTGACATGCGGCGTCTGTATCTGCTGGTGCTCTTTCAGGTTCAGAAAATGGGTGGAGATAAAGAAAAGGCTGCCCTTAAGGGAACCTAGACCTTGTACGGTTTCCAGGAGAAGGGCTTGGGCGTCATCTGCGTTAGTGCCTTTGAAGATTTCATCAAAGACCACAAAGCAAGCCTTACCGGCTTGGGCTATCTTCACGGCTGTTTTCAGGGACAGGAGTTCATTCATGAAATGGCTATAGCCGCTTTCCAGGTTGTCTTTGCTGTTGATATTGATAGACAAGGCGGCATAAAAGGGAAGGGTGCACGCGGCAGCCGGAACCGCCATACCCAGCCGGGCCAGGTAGACGCAGATACTGATGGATTTGAGCAAAGTAGATTTACCGCTCATGTTGGGCCCGGTGAGCAGGACTACGTTCTCTGATTTGGTCAGGGCAATGGAATTTTTGACCGGAGCTTTTAGAAGCGGGTGGTAAAAGTCTTTCAGAATAAATACACCTTCCTGAAACTGAGGAAAAACAAATCCCTGCTTCTGAATCCCTTTGGCAACGGAGAAATACGCCTCAAACAGAAAGAGAAACTCCCAGGCGGCGGTCAGCAGGCCTGGGGCGAGGTGCTGTAGCTTTACTTCATACTCAAGGGCCTGGGCATTGGAAAATGTATTCTGTTTAATGAAGGTGCTGAACCTCTGCACTTCGGCCTGCTTAATAAAGGTGTAAAAAGAGTGGAGGGCTGGCTGAAAGGAGCTGGGAAAGCTGTCTTTGCTTAACCGGCTGAAAAAGCGGGAATAAAGATGGTCAAACAGCAGTATCAATTGAACCACTTTTGACTTCTTCTGCCGGACTTCCTTTTCTTGGAAAAGTAACGTGAACTGCTTGCCTAGCAGACGTTGGGGTTCATGAGGGTCCTGCTGGAGCAGTTGGGTGCTGTAGGCGTGGGCTTCCCTGAAGTCAATGTTCTGGTAATTGTAATGCTCCAGATGTGGCCAGTTGGCGAGAAACGCTTTAATGGTTTCCTGCCGCTCCAGCACGCCTGCCAGGGTGGCCGGGACATCAGAAAAGAGCTTCTGCAACCGTTTCCGGCTCAGGTCTGTGTTGGTGTAGTCAAAGAAGGGCAGAATACTTTGGGCACCATCTAAATCCTGAACAAGCTGCATAGCCAAACCAGAGGGATGAGGGGGAATACAAGTAGAAGTAAATAAATAACTGTAGGTGCCTCTGACTTAGTATGCTGGGAGGGGATTTTCTGTTTATGGCCTGTTTTCTGAAGAACAGACCCAAAACGCATTTCTTTAATTTCTGCCGCCATCTGCTGGTTTCCTTTCTAATCAATGGTAACTTTGGGTGCCCAAACCCGCATTACCTTATCTCTTTGCACACCCCATGGCCCTGACCGCAGAAGACATCTTAAAGCAACTCAAGAACCGTGAATTCGCCCCGGTGTATTTTCTGCAGGGCGAAGAACCGTATTACATAGACCTCATCTCTGACTATATAGAGCAGCACGCGCTCAATGACATGGAGAAGGGCTTCAACCAGGTGGTCATGTACGGCAAAGACGTTGATGTGCCCACGGTGCTGCTGCAGGCCAAGCGGTTCCCCATGATGAGTGACCGCCAGGTGGTGATTGTGAAAGAGGCGCAGAACCTGGCCAACCTGGAGGCCGACCCTGAGAAAGACCCGGCCGCCCGGCAGCTGGATGCGTATTTGAACAATCCGCTGCCGTCTACCATTCTGGTGTTCTGCCACAAGCACAAAGTGCTGGACGGGCGCAAGCGGCTGGCCAAGCTGCTCACCAAAAATGCGGTGCTCCTCACTACCAAAAAACTGTACGAGAACCAGGTCCCTGCCTGGATCAGCCAGTTCATCAAGAGTAAAAACCTGCTGGCCACGCCGCAGGCGGTCATGATGCTGGGGGAGTATATTGGCGCTGATTTATCACGGCTGGCCAATGAGATTGAGAAACTGGCCATCAACATGAAGCCGGGGCAGACCATTGATGAAGGGTTGGTGCAGGAGAATATTGGCATTAGCAAAGAATACAACATCTTTGAGCTGCAGAATGCCATTACCCGGCAGGACGTGCTCAAAGCCAACCGGATTTTGAATTACTTTGAGTCCAACCCCAAGGATAACCCTCTCATCCCGAATCTGGTGCTGCTGTTTTCCTTCTTCTCTAAGCTGCTGACCCTGCACTTGCTGCCGCAGGTAAACGAGCAGACGGTGGCCAAGAGTCTGGGGAACCGTGGTTTCCTGGCCAAGGAATATATGCAGGCGCTCAGAAATTACCCCTATGGGCGGGTGCTTCAGATCATAGGGTTTATTCACCAGGCAGATTTGCAGAGCAAAGGGATTACCGGAGGGAGCATGGCAGATGCCGCTATTCTAAAGGAGTTGGTGTTCAAGGTGCTGCATCCTATACCGGGGAGCAGGTAAGGGCAACGCCACAAAATAACCTAATGTGCCCTCCTTTGTGACAAACTGGTATTTTCCCGCCTTTTTCCTGTGTACTTTTAATTGAGAACAACATGACCATTCCAGAAAAGGCTATCAGCGACCTGGATCTTTTTAAATCTGCTTCAAAGTTTGATCAGGACACGGTGCGGACTTTTTATCCCGGACTTGCAGATCCTGAGGTTAAACCATTGCTGACAGACCTCATTAACCAGTCAGTTGATGATTTTAAAGAAGTGGCAGTGAGTGATCAGCCCACTGAGAAGCAGTTTCAGGAGAAAATCAGCATTGGCCTGTCAAGGTTTACCCCGCTTCAACTGGATACCGAAGACCGCGCAAGGGTTTGCGCCTACTATGAAGAACTCATGGACATGGTGGGGCTGGAGAGCTCAGGGGGCATCCTGAACAACTGGATGTACGGTTTTGACCCTGCTCCCTGACACAGGGGCAGCACTTAGGCCTGATGATCAGCAGAAAACCCTAGAGAAACCATCTTTGCCGTTTCTGTTTTCGGGCTGTTTTCAGGAAAACAGCCCGAAAACAGAAACAAATAGTAGAAGCGGCAGATGCTAAAGCAGCGGGTTGCAACGTTGTGCTAGCACGGATAGAAATGAATTTTAGCTGCCGCTTACCCACATTTTTTCTATTTTTGAAGGACGGGCAACCAGAAAGGCGCCAACCCAGGCTTCTTTCACGGCAAATGCCTAAATCCAATACACTATGAAACTACCTCACAAGTTTGCCTTGGCCACGGCCTTGCTGGGTGGAGCCCACGCTGCGCAGGCGCAGCAGCCTCTCACGTTTACGTCTGAGGAGCGGTTCTTTCAGGAAGGGCTGGAGTTGTTTGACCGCGAGAAATACGGTGCCGCCCAACAGGCCTTCGCCCAGTACATCCGCCTTATCAATGACCCCACCAAAACCGCAGATGCCCAATACTACTACGCGGTAAGCGGTTTACACCTGTTTCACCCAGACGCAGAGCAGCTGGTGCTGCAGTTTGCCGCCCGGTACCCGGCGCACCCCAAGGCAGCCGTAGCCTTCTTTGAGCTGGGTACGTCGTTCTTTGACAAGAAGAACTATGACAAAGCCATTCAGTACCTGGAGCAGGCGCCGGCAGACCGCTTAGATGAGGCCCAGCTGAAAGAGTCTGAGTTCAAGCTGGGTTACTCGTATTTCTCCAAGAAAAACTTCACCAAAGCCAAGCTGCTGTTTGACCGCAACAAGAAAGGCAACCACCGCTACTCCTATGCCTCCAGCTATTACGCCGGTTACCTCGCGTACCGCGAAGGCGACTACATTGGGGCCAAGCTGGACCTGAAAGTGGCTGAGCGGGATGATAATTACCGCACCATTGTGCCCTACATGCTCACGGAGGTTCTCTACAAAGAAGGCAACTTTGCTGAAGTGATCAGCTACGGCGAAAAGTCTTTGCAGATGACACCCAAGGTGCAGAACCCAGACGAGATAGAGCTGCTGGTAGGGGATGCTTACTTCCAGCGCAATGACTTCAAAACCGCCTCGCAGTATTTCAGGAACTACGCAGAGGGCAAGAAGACGCTGGACAAGACAGTGCAGTACAAGATGGGCTTCGCCGATTACAAGAACAACGACATCAAGGGCGCCATCAATAATCTAAAGGCTGTTGCGTTCCATTCAGATTCGCTGGGTCAGAATGCGTCTTACCACCTGGGGTTGAGCTACCTCAAAGACAACAACAAGCAGTTTGCCCTGGGCGCATTTGACCAGGCCCGCAAACTGAACATTGACAAGAATGTAAAAGAGGGCGCCACCGTCAAATATGCGCAGCTGAACTATGAGCTGGGTAATTTCTCTGAGGTGATCAGTTCCCTGTCTTCGTTCAGCAAAGATTTTCCCAACTCCAAATTTGCAGATGAGGCAGATGATATCCTGAGTGAGGCCTACCTCAACTCCAACAATTACCTGGAAGCCATAGCGCACATAGAGAAACTGCCGCGCCGCAGCCACCGCATCAATGAGACGTACCAGCGGGTAACGTACTACCAGGCGGTAAAACTGTACAATGACCAGCTGTTCCAGCAGGCGGTGCAGATGCTGGACAAGTCACTGGGCTTCCCGTATGACAAGGAGATACAGGCCGCCAGCAACTTCCTGAAAGGGGAGGCCTATTCTATTGGGCAGCGCTGGCCCCAGGCCATTGTCAGCTACGGGGCCGTGTTCCAGACCCCCAATTCCGGGCGCACAGAGTATTATGTGAAGTCGCGCTACGGTATAGGGTATGCGTACTACAATGACAAGCAGTATGAGAAGGCGCTGGTGCATTTCAAGGCGTACCTGAACGACAATACCATCAAGGCCGGCAACCCCAACTATGCAGATGCCATGATCCGGTTGGCAGACTGTTATTATGTGACCAAAGATTACAGCCAGGCCCTGAACTGGTATGACCAGGCACTGGCCGCCAAGTCCATTGACTCTGACTATGTGCTGTTCCAGCGCGGGGTGGTGTATAACCTGACCAACCGCCGGGATCAGGCCATCCAGAGTTTGCAGACGCTGCTGAAATCATACCCAAGATCCCGCTACGCAGATGACGCGGTGTACCAGAAAGGGATCATTGATTTTGAAAACTCCAACTACGCCCCGGCCATTGCCAGTTTCAGTGATTTGATTGACAACCGCTCTGGCAGCACGCTGGTGCCGCAAGCCCTGCAGAAACGCGGGGTGGCGTATATGAACCTGCGCAAGCCAACAGAGGCCATCGCAGATTTCAAACGGGTAATTGACCAGTACCCAACGCACCCCATCGCCAACAATGCAATTTACTCGCTGCAGGAGGCGCTGGGGTCTAACAACCAGACCGAGCAACTGGATACCTATCTGACCAAATTCAAAGCGGCTAACCCAGAAAGCGACGCCCTGGAAAGCGTTGAGTTTGAAGCGGCTAAATCCCTTTACTTTAATGAGAAGTACAAGCAGGCCATTCCTAAGTTTGAAGCTTTCCTGAAGACATACCCGGCAAGTGCCTCTGTGGCCAACGCCCGTTATTTCCTGGGAGACTCTTACTGGCGGGCTGGTGACAAGGCCAACGCCCTGCGCAGCCTGAAAGAGGTGGCCATTGAAGGAAAGTCTGAGTACCTGAGCCGGGCTCTGCAACGCGTGGCTGATATGGAGTTTGAGAACGGCAACTTCGGCGAAGCCGCCGCATTCTATTCCCGCCTGCGTGATGTGGCCGCTAACAAGAAGGAGCAGGCCAACGCGCTGATGGGCTTGATGAAGAGCTTCTACTTCACCAATGACTTCAACAACACCATTTTAATTGCAGATGAGCTCATTGCCCGCGGTAACTCCACGCTGAATGCCTATAACTCGGCATTGCTGTACAGAGGCAAAGCCAATTACGCGCTGAACCGCCTTGATCAGGCGGCCAAGGAGTTCAGCACTGCGGCCACCTCGGCCACTGATGTAAACGGGGCTGAGGCGCATTTCCTGTTGTCTGAGGTGTACTTCAGGCAGAAGAAATACAAAGAAGCGCTAGACAACGCCTTCGCCTTCAGCAACGCCTTTGCCGATTATGATTTCTGGCTGGGTAAAACCTTCCTGCTCATCTCTGACATCTATGTGGTGCAGAATGAGGCCTTTCAGGCGAAATCTACTTTGCAGTCAATTATAGAGGGAGCCACCAACCAGGAGATTGTGGAAGAGGCCAAAACCAAGCTGGCCGAACTGGAAAAAAATACCGTTACCGCTCCATCTTCCACTCCAAACGATTCAAAAAAATGAGAAATACAGCTAGACTAGCAGGCATCTCTGCGCTTTTCTTAGTGGGCTTGCTTCCGGCCGCCCAGGCGCAGCAAACCGGTTGGGGCGAAGGCAACAAACTGGAGAGCACTGAGATTGTGGTAGAGAAGAACCGTGTGATTGAACTGCCGGAGGCCAACCGGAACTTTGAGAAGTTCAGGATTGACCCGCCGCAGCTGCAGGACCGCAATGTGACCTACCGTTTCAATGAGTACCGCTTACCCGAGCATTTCATTAACCTGCCCATGCGCGTGCTGACCATACGCCAGGAGGAGCTTTCTAAACTGTACGGCAACTACGTGAAAGGCGGCTTTGGGAATTACGGGACCGTCTATGCCCGCGGCTATTTCCATAACAAGCGCAGTGACAAAGCCTCTTTTGGGGCAGAGGTGGGGCACCTGTCTTCGGCCAACGGGCCGGTAGAGAACTCCGGCGCGGCCAGCAGCTTCTTGCAGGCCCACGGCGACATGTACCAGGGCAACCTGACTTTTGGCGGCCGCCTGCGCTATGAGCGGGACATGCGCCACTTTTACGGCTATGACCAGTCACAGGAGATTACGCCTGACACCCTCAAGCAGATCTACAACCGTTTTGCGGTAGAGGGGCACTTCAACAACCTCATAGATGTGAAGTCGGGCTTGAAGTATGAGGGGAAAGTGGGGCTCCACTACACCGGAGATAACTATAACGCCAAAGAGACGCACCTCTTTGCCGGTGCCAAGACCAGCTACAACCTAAGCAAAGAATCAAATATCCTGGTAGACATTGACCTGGCGTACACCAACCTGGAGGGGCTGGAGAAGCATGGCCGCGGCTTCTTTAAGGTACGGCCCGCCTACACCCGCCAGTTAGATAAGCTGGGACTGGTACTGGGGGCTACCATTGCCTACACCGGAGATACCATCAATGACGCCCGCAAATTCAATGTATACCCGGCGCTGGAGGCTACTTTCCAGGCTATTGAGAACAAACTGGTCCTGTTTGCCGGTGCCGGCGGGGATTTGCAGCGCACCACTCTGTACAGCCTCAGCCAGGAGAACCCGTTCCTGAACCACAACCAGTACATAGCTGACGTGAACAAGGGCTTGGAGTTCTACGGCGGGGTGAACGGGAGCATTGGCCGCTTTGTCTCCTTTACCGGTAGAGTGGCGCACCAGAGCTACCGCAACCTGTACTTCTACAACAACGCGTTTGGAAGAGATTCAGCCAAATTTGACCTGGTGTATGATGACGGCGTGACCAAGGTGCTCAACATTTTTGGGCAGCTGACCTTTAACCAGTCAGAAGATTTACGCATTGGAATCAAAGCTGAAAGCAACAGCTATTCAACCGCCTCGCTAGAAGAGCCTTATCACCGCCCAGAAATGGTGGTGACCGCTTTCGGGTCGTATAATCTTTACAATAAGATTCTCTTGAACACCGAACTTTACTATATTAGCAGTTCGTTTGGGCGGATCTTCCGGGAAGATGGGACTTCTGCGCTGCGCGAAACCGACTCGGTGATTGACCTCAATCTGAAGGCCGACTACCGTTTCTCGCCGCGTTTCTCTGTGTTCCTGATGGGTAACAACCTGCTGAGCAACAAATACCAGCGTCTGGTAAATTACCCAACCCAGGGAATATCTGTGCTGGGCGGAGCTACTTATTCATTTTAAGTAGAGACTTTTCTTTACGGCATAAGCCGCTGTTTTAGGCCTGTTTTTGCAAAAACAGGCCTAAAACAGGAAAAGTAAGCCGAAGAGACAAACAAGTACGGCTGAGGGCAGAGAGGGTTTAAATAAACTTTTATCTGCTGACAGTCATTGAAAAACATATGGTTCAAGGGCACATTAAATCTTTGCTTTACGCGTATGACTGCGTGATCATTCCAGACTTTGGGGGATTGATCACGCATTATGCGCACGCCAAAATCCATCCGGTAAAACACACCTTCACGCCGCCGTCAAAGCGTATTGCGTTCAATGAGCAGCTCCAGGTCAATGACGGTCTCCTGATTACCACGCTTGCCCACCGGCAGCAGTGGCCTCTGGCGCAGGCCCAGCAGGCGGTATCTGAGTTTGTGCGTGACCTGAAACAACAGCTCCAGACCCAGCACCGCTTTGAGCTGCAAGACGTGGGGGTGTTCAGGTACAACGCTGAGCGCAAACTGGTGTTTGAAAGCCTGGAGGAGGAGAATTTCCTGGAGCACAGCTTTGGGCTGCCAGAACTGGTGTCTAGGCCCATTCTTGGGAAAGAGACGCTGGTGCTGCGGGGTAAATACGCAGACCAAACCGCTGGCGGCACAGTCGAGGGCAAGAAACCGGTTTCGCGGTTGCGCCGCCTGTACCGCGTTGGGGCGAGCCTGGTGATAGGCGGGTTGTCTCTGTCTGCCGTTTACCTGTACACGTTACAGGCAGATGTGGCGTTAAGCTCATTAAACCCGTTTACGCTGCTCTCTGCGAGCGCCCCGGCTGTTCCTGCGGTTGATTCTAGCGCACAAATATCTGATTTAGACGCCTTTGATGCGCAGCAGTTAACGGAACAATATACCTCACAGCTGGCAGAACCCACCCTAGAGGAAGAGCTGGCCGCTGAAGATGTACTTTTGGCTGATTTTCCGAAAAGTAGCCCGGAAACAGAAACCCCAAAAGATGACTGGGCAGCTGCACCTCAAGCAAAGGTTGAAGTAGCTGCCGCCCCAGTGAAAGCAGAAAAGGCCGCGCCGGCCGTGGTTGCCCCGGTGGCCAAGGTGGAGAAAAAAGTTTCGGCGCCCGCCGAGGTGAAAGAAAATGCCGCTACCGGTTCTACAATTAAAACCCGGACGGGACGTTTCTACGTCATCATGGGCGTTTTTGCGCAGGACGGATACGCTGAAATGAACCAGAAGCGTCTGCAGAAAAAAGGCTACGAGGCCAAGATTGTGGTGACCGCCCATGACAGAAAGCGTCAGCGCGTCTCAGTTGCTGACTATAGCACCGCCGAAGAGGCGCAAGCTGCCCTGCCAGCGTTGCGCAGTAAAATAAGCCAAGAACTTTGGGTATTAAACTATTAACATGAACGCGTTCCTACTTCAGATTACTGCTCCTACTGCCGTTGACACCACTGCCGCCGCTGTTGGCGCAGAAGCCACCCAAGAATCAGTTTCGTTGCTGGATCTCGCCCTGAACGGCGGGTGGGCAATGATTCCGTTGGTGATTCTTTCGCTGGTAGCCATTTACATTTTTGTGGAGCGGTACCTTACTATTCAGAAAGCGGCTAAAAACCCCAATGATTTTGTAGGCAGACTGAAAGGACTGGTGCTGGCTGGAGACGTGCAGGGCGCCCGAATGCTATGTGCCCAGACCAATTCCCCCATTTCCCGCATGCTGGAGAAAGGGATTTCGCGCATTGGCCAGCCGCTGAAAAGCATTGAAGCCTCTATTGAGAACGTAGGAAAGATTGAGATTGCCCGCCTGGAGAAGAACCTGTCTGGTTTGGCTACCGTGGCCGGTGCCGCCCCCATGCTGGGCTTCCTGGGTACGGTAACGGGTATGATTTCCGCCTTTATCGCCATTGCCCAGGCAGAAGGGTCTGTGAGCCCGCAGCTGTTGTCTGGCGGTATCTATGAGGCCATGGTGACCACGGCCACTGGTTTGATCATTGGTCTGCCTGCCTATGTGGGCTACAACTTTCTGGTGTCAAAGATTGACAGCATTGTGCATGACATGGAGTACAGCTCTATTGAGTTCATTGATCTGTTACAAGAACCGCAAGCCTGATGAATTTACGCTCCAAAAATAAGGTCAACCCAGACTTCAACATGTCATCAATGACAGACATTATCTTTCTGTTGTTGATCTTCTTCATGTTGACCTCCAGCTTTGTGACGCCTACGGGCATGCCGGTGAGTCTGCCTTCCAGCGCCTCTACCAGCATTGTGATGGAGAAAACCAATGTGACCATCACCAAAGACCTGCAGTACTTCCTGAACGACCAGCCCACGTCGTTAGAAGCCTTGCCGGCCGCCCTGGAGCAGGCTCTGTCTGGAACTGAACAGGGGCAGGGGGTTGTTGTTCTGAACGTAGACAAATCTGTTCCCGTAGAATATTTTGTAAAGGTGGCCGGCATGGCAGCCAAGCTGAATGCCAAAATCAGTATTGCCGCTGAACAAGCTGAATAAACAAAACTATGTTAGCCGTAACCGCACAAGAGAAAAAGGACCAGCGAATCGCGATGGCGGTGAGCGTGGCCGTGCACGTGCTTTTGCTGCTGTTCCTGTTTTATATGCTGGCCTGGAAAGCCAATGACCCGCCGGTGTTGCCCGAAGGAGGAATTGAAATCTCCTACGGAACCACAGATGCCGGTAGCGGTGATGTCAACAGCAAAGCCACGCCAAATGACTCTCCCAACCCAGAAGACAGCAAACCCGCGGCAGAAGCCCCTGAAACCGTGCCAACCCCGGTGGCAGAAGCCAAACCCCAACCCACCACTGCCGCAGAACCTGCCAAAGTGGTGACTTCCCCGGTAGAGTCGCCGGTAAGTGTGAAGGAGGTGGAGAAACCAACGCCCGAGCCCCCCAAAGAGGAAGTGAAGAAAGTTGACTCCCGCGCTTTATTCCCCGGCAAATCGAAGACCGGTGCCGGTAACGGAACCGCCGGAACCAGCAACAAGCCCACCGGCAACAACAACGGCGATGAAGGCGTGATTGGCGACAAAGGCAAACCGGAAGGCCTTTACCCGGGAAAGAAAACCGGCAACGGCGGTAGCGGCGGAGGCTCCCTGAACATGCCCGGCTGGCGCTATGATATCACGCCCAAGACTGACCCGTATGAGAACGAAAGCGGACGGGTGGTTTTCAGCATTAAGATTAATGCCGAAGGGGAGTTGGTCAATATTGATGTGGTGGAAAGCAATGTGAGCCCACAAGTTGTGAACTGGTACAAAGGCCAGATTCAGAAAACCACCTTCAGCAGAATCAAAGGCGACAACCCCAGCTCAGGCGCCACCGGAACCATCACCTTTATCATCAGATCCAACTAACCGCTGACCTCGTGACCTACGAACAAGCCTTAGAATACCTCTACCAGCAGTTGCCGATGTTTCACCGCATCGGCAACGCTGCTTTTAAGAAGAGCCTGGACAACATCATTGCCCTTACGAAAGCACTTGATAATCCTCAGCAGCACTTTAAGACGGTGCACGTGGCGGGCACCAACGGCAAAGGCAGCTCCTCTTCCATGATGGCCGCCATTTTACAGGCGGCTGGTTATAAAACCGGCCTCTACACCTCGCCCCACCTGAAAGAATTTACGGAGCGCGTACGGGTGAACGGGGAGATGATCAGCAAAGAGAACGTGGCGCGCTTCACAGAGCGGCATCAGCAGCTGTTTGAGCAGGTAAAACCCTCTTTCTTTGAGATGACAGTGGCCTTAGCCTTTGATCATTTCGCAGCCGAGGAAGTGGACATTGCTGTGATTGAGGTTGGGCTGGGCGGAAGACTGGACTCTACCAACATCATCACTCCGCTGGTGTCCCTGATCACCAACATTGGCCTGGACCACCAGGCACTGCTGGGGAATACGTTAGAGGAGATAGCCGGCGAGAAAGCGGGCATCATCAAACCCGGTGTACCGGCCGTTGTGAGCTCCACCCAACCGTCAGTTTCAGCGGTTTTTGCGAAAAGGAGCCAGGAAACGCAAAGCCCGCTTTTGTTTGCTGATCAAATCTATGGAGTAGTGCCAAAGGGAACCGCAGGTATGTACTCCCTGTTTGATGTCTACCTAAAGGAACAGTTGTGGCTGGAGGGATTAGAGGTGTCTCTCTTAGGCAATTATCAGCAACAAAACCTGGCAGGGGTGCTGGCCACGGTGGCTGAATTAAGACACCAGGGCTATGCCATTTCAGATGAGCAGATCAGGGAGGGATTGCGCAACATTCAAGCGCTTACAGGGTTACAGGGTCGTTGGCAGGTGCTGGCTGAGAAGCCGCTGACCATCTGTGACACCGGCCATAACATAGACGGTCTTACCCAGGTGGTGAAACAGTTGTTGGCCTTGAAGCGGCGGCAGGTGCATTTTGTGTTTGGGGCCGTCAATGACAAGGACATTAGGAGTGTGCTCAGGCTGTTGCCGGTGGCTTACCGCTACTACTTCTGCCAGGCCCAGATCCCCAGGGCCCTGCCGGTGCAGGAGTTGTGGGAGGAGGCGCAGTTTGCCGGTCTCAAAGGCCACGCGTACCCCACCGTGGAAGACGCTATTCTGGCCGCCAAAGCCTTTGCCCAGGAAGATGAGGTAATTTTCATTGGCGGTAGTACCTTTGTGGTCGCGGAAATTCCCGAACTATAATACATGGGCAGAGGTAAACAAGAGAAATTTGCAGTCAACGCCACCCGGGCGAACATAGTAGAACCAGGCAAAGAAAATTACGAACAGCTGAGGGGCCGCTGGAACCAGGATTTCTTCCCTCAGGACCAGCCGCTGGTGCTGGAGGTAGGTTGCGGCAAAGGCGAATACACCGTGGGCATGGCCTCAAAATTCCCGGAGAAGAACTTTCTGGGCATTGACATCAAAGGCAACCGCATCTGGAAGGGCAGTACCCTGGCCCTGGAGGGGGAACTGACCAATGTGGGTTTCCTGCGCACTTTCATTGAAAATATTGACCAGCATTTTGGTGAGCAGGAGGTGTCTGAAATCTGGATTACGTTTCCTGACCCCCAGCCCCGTAAGCGCGACATCAAACGCCGCCTCACCTCGCCCCGCTTCCTGGAGATGTACCACCGCCTTCTTAAGCCAGGCGGAAAAATCCACCTCAAAACCGACAGCGAACTGTTGTTCGACTATACCCTGGAGGTTCTGGAAGAACGTAAGGCACAAGGGTTGATCTTTACCAAAGACCTCTACCAGTCTGATCTGCAGGAGCACACCATGGGCATCTACACCACCTTTGAGAAAACGTATCTGGAGAAGGGTGTTCCTATTAAATACCTGCAGTACTCTGTGGGGTAATGGGTTGTATTGGAGCTAGCCTTACTGTTCCGTTTCCGGGCTGATTTCTGAAAAACAGCCCAGAAACGGAAACTCGCATGACATAGTCAGTAATTTTTTCTCCATGAGATTATTTGAATAAACCTTCTCTTTTGGGCTTATTCCTGTCGCAACGCAAGCGGTCGCTTGCGCTAACGTTTTGACGCTGTTTCTAGAAAAACAGCCCGGAAACGAAAATTCCACAAAAGGAACCAGATGCACATATCCGCCAGGGAATTAGAAATTAACAGTAAACAGCTTCCTGAATTTTGCCATAACAAGCTTTCATAATGCTGATAATTCCTGCGGGCGAGACTTTGTTTGTACCGCTCCTATGGTCATTAGCAGCAAAAGC
Organism: Rufibacter ruber; assembly: GCF_014138425.1. Classification (NCBI taxonomy): domain Bacteria; kingdom Pseudomonadati; phylum Bacteroidota; class Cytophagia; order Cytophagales; family Hymenobacteraceae; genus Rufibacter; species Rufibacter ruber. The sequence goes on along the minus strand of NZ_JACJIQ010000007.1, from coordinate 136,352 downwards.
ACGGCTTTATCTAAAATAAACCCCCTCTTCTGTTTTTGGCCTGTTTTATGAAAAACAGGCCAAAAACAGAAGAGGGGGTTTGGTAGGAGGGATGCCTGATGAAAGGAGAAGAATTAGCCCATCAGCGCCGCAATGTTCCAGAACGTTGGCTTAATCTTCCAGCTGTTCAAAGATCTCCTCCAGCTCGTCAAAATTTTTGTAGCCGGGGCGTATCTCTTCGCCGCCTTTTAAGGCAATACCGGCCGGGGAGACCTTGTCTAACGCTTCTTTGGTATTTTCCTTCGTGAGCCCGAAACCCAGGAGAATTGGGTATTTCTTAGACAGGTCTTTCAGGAAACGCAGGTTGGTGGCATCAATTGACGTGAAGTCTTCTGAGTCAATCAAGAAATATTCAACGTGGGGGTGGTACACCTCCAGCAGGCTCTGGATATTCTCCTCCACGGTGTCCTTGTCAATCATCACCCTGAAAATGATGGGCATGGGGATTTCGTCCAGCTCCTCAACCAGGTACAGGCTGTTGAGCTGCACCATGTCTACTTTGTACGTAAGCAGCAATTCTTCCAGATCAGGAATAGGCAGCTCCTGCACCTGGCCCACCAGCTTTACGCCAGATACCCAGCCAGAAATTTCTTTGAACGCCTCCGGCGAAACATACCCAGGCTGACCTTCCTGGAGATTGAAGCCCAGCATTTCTACCCCCATGCCGGCGCAATAGCGCGCGTCACTCAGGTTGTTGATTTGGTTGACCAGAACAATTGTACTTAGTGCCATGTCAGTTTTATGCGTAATGTGAGAAAAACTGCCCCTAAACGGGTGTTTGTTACGCCAAAAGTAATGCGTTTCCTTTAACAATTGCGCCAACTCAGGTTAAATCTGCCTCCTGAGCGGGTAAACCTTTCATTATCAACGTTAAAGCCTACTTTTTTACTAAACTTTTTCAGATTGGCTTTGGTTTGAAGGGAAGGCTTGCATCTCTGGAAAAGAAAGCCTTCAAAAATTACTATATTTGCAGCATTGTTTTTCGGCGGGACTGTGAATCCCGTTTAATCTAGAAAAAATGAGTTCAAAAGGACGAGTACTCGTTGCCATGAGTGGCGGCATTGATTCCTCAGTGGCAGCCGTGCTGCTTCACGAGCAGGGATACGAAGTAGTGGGCATGACCATGAAAACCTGGGACTACTCCAGTTCCGGGGGAAGCAAAAAAGAAACCGGCTGCTGCAGCCTGGATTCTATCAATGACGCCCGTGACATTGCGGTGCAACTGGGTTTCCCGCACTATATCATTGACATCAGGGAAGAGTTTGGCGACTATGTGATCAACCATTTTACGGATGAGTACATTGCCGGCCGCACCCCAAACCCGTGTGTTCTCTGCAACACCCACATTAAATGGGATGCCCTGCTAAGACGCGCCGATAAACTGAGCTGTGATTTTATTGCCACCGGTCACTACGCCAACATACGGGAGGAGAACGGCCGGTATGTGATCTCCAAAGGCAAAGACCACAACAAAGACCAGAGTTATGCGCTGTGGGGAATCTCACAGGAGAGCTTGAGCCGCACTATTTTCCCGCTGGGGCACCTGCATAAGACCGAGATCAGGCAAATGGCCATGGACCGCGGCTTTGACGCACTGGTGAAAAAAGCCGAGAGCTATGAGATCTGTTTTATCCCGGACAATGACTACCGCGGTTTCCTGAAAAGGCGGGTGCCCACTCTGCAGGCCGAAGTGGCCGGCGGCGAGTTTGTGCTGGAAGACGGCACCGTGGTAGGCAAGCATGAAGGCTACCCGTTTTACACCATTGGGCAGCGCAAAGGCCTGGGGGTGGCATTGGGGTATCCGGCGTTTGTAACCAGAATAGAGAAAGATACGAATAGGGTAGTGCTGGGCAATTACGAGCAGCTGGCCAAGAACGGCATGAACGTAGGCAAACTGAGCATGGTCAAGTACGAGAACCTGCACGGTAGGCCCACTGAGACGGTCACCAAAGTACGGTACAATGACCCCGGCACCGCCGCCACCATTGAGCAGGTAGGTGATAAAATGCTGGTGCAGTTCCATGCGGGCGTGAACGCCATAGCCCCTGGGCAGGCGGCGGTCTTCTATGAAGGCGATGACGTGATTGGCGGCGGCTGGATTGAAACCAGCTTTAACCTGGAGTAATAAAAGTCTATGAGACGCATCTTGATCGTATTGGCACTGGTTGCCGGTTTCTTTTCCTCCTGCAGTGATGAGGAGGTAGTGTTAGACCCTGTCAAGCAGGGCTATGACTACTATCCCCTGGAAGTAGGGAGCTACCGCATCTACCATGTCACGGAGACCAGGTACCGCGACAATGTGGGGCAGACCACTGAGTATGAGCGCAGGGAGCTGATAGATGCCATCACCAAAGACCAGACCGGGAAAGAGTGGTACAGAGTAGAAGTAAGCCGCAGAGAGCCGGGGGCCAGCTCCTGGTCAGTAAAAGGGGTGAAGCTTTTATCTGCCTCACCCACCAGCCTGCAGGTACAGGAAAACAACAGAAGCACGGTCTTGATGGTGTTTCCGGTGGTTTCTGGCAAAACCTGGGTGCATGATGCCTTCTCTAAGATTTCGACCACAGACACCATCTATGCCTACGAGAACGCCGGGGAAGCCTTTGAGATGAACAGCAGGAAGTATGACAAGACGGTGAAAATCCTGAAAAACTACTACAAAGACCTGCTGGTCTTAGATGACCGCTATGAAGTGCTGGCATTTCAGGTAGGTCCGGTGTACCGCCACTCAAAAGTTTACCAATACTGCAATGATGGTTCTGGCAACGCCTGTGAGCGGGGGGTTGACTACATTCAGGAAGGCAATGATGTCATAGAAGAACTGGTGGAAACCGGAAAAATATAACCGCCACCTTTTTAAATAAGTATCAGTTGAAACGTCCATCAAATAGAACTTGATGGACGTTTTTTTTATCCTACAAGCCCGGCAGATTCTGTTTTTGGCTTGTTTTCATAAAAACAAGCCAAAAACAGAATCTGCCGGGTTACCTCAATTCAAACATTCTTAAATAATCTGCCGCCACTGTTGCCATTTCTTGGCGCTACCATTGGTTTTTGAGAGCAGAAAGTGTTGCTTTGTAGAAGTAAAATTCAAAGAAAATGCCTCATTTCATTGCCCCTTCTGTCTTGGCTGCCAATTTTGGCCAACTTGCCACTGATGTACAAATGCTCAACAACAGCACCTCTGACTGGATTCACGTTGATATCATGGACGGGCGCTTCGTGCCAAATATCTCGTTTGGCTTTCCGGTGGTACAGGCTATCCAGAAAGTAGCTACCAAACCCCTGGATGTTCATTTGATGATAGAGCAGCCAGAGCAGTACATTGAGCAGTTCAGAGCGGCCGGGGCCGAGTACATCTCTGTTCATTATGAGGCTTGCCCGCACCTGCACCGCACGCTTCAGCAGATTAAGGCCACTGGTGCCAAAGCTGGGGTGGCGTTAAACCCCCACACCAGCGTGCAAGTGCTGGCAGACGTAATCCAGGATCTGGACCTGGTGATTCTTATGTCAGTAAACCCGGGTTTTGGCGGGCAGAAGTTTATTCAGCATACCTATAAGAAGATTGAGCAGCTGAAAGCTATGATTCAGGAAAGCCAGTCTGCTTGTCTTATAGAAGTTGATGGCGGGGTTAACCAGGAGAACGCGCCTGCGTTACTCAAAGCGGGGGCAGATGTATTGGTGGCAGGATCCTTTGTCTTCAACTCAGCCAACCCCACCCAGACTATTCATGATTTAAAACAAATTTCTTTCTAAGCTTAATGCCGAAGCGGTGCGTATGGTGGCTGTGTATGTGGGTTTTCCTGAGCTTTCCTGCTTGGGCGCAGCAAGCGTACGTACAAGGCATTGTCACTGACTCGGTTCAAAATCCGTTGGTGGGCGCCTCTGTGACTTTGCGGGAGGCACCACTTTCCACGCAAACCAACGCCAGAGGCCAGTTTAAACTGTCGCTTCAGCCGGGCAAGGCCTATGCCCTTACATTCAGCTATATAGGCTACGAGTCCGCAACCCGGGAGGTCACGCTGCTTCCCAATGAGACCAGGTTTCTGCGGGTGGAGCTGCTGGCGGGGGCTAGCCAACTGGAGACTGTAGAGATAAAGGCCCGCAAGCCCAATGACACCCGCAGCCAGGTGAGCATAACCCGGCTGGACCCGCGGCTTACCCAAACGCTGCCGTCGCCTTTTCAGGAGTTCAACAAAATCCTGCTCACGCTGCCCGGCGTAACCAACAACAATGAACTTTCCTCTAGTTATTCAGTGCGCGGGGGCAGTTATGACGAAAACCTGGTCTACGTAAACGGGATAGAAGTGTACCGCCCTTTCCTGACCGTGACCGGGCAGCAGGAGGGACTCAGCTTTGTCAATCCGGATCTGGTGGAGGATGTGACCTTTTCTTCCGGGGGCTGGCAACCCAGGTTAGGTGACAAGCTTTCTTCGGTCTTAGATATACAGTACCGCACCCCCACCAAATTTGCCGCTTCGGTTTCTGGTGGTTTAACCGGCGGCTCTGTGCACGCAGAAGGCACTTCGGCCAACGGCCGAATGGGATTTCTGCTAGGTGCCCGCCATAAAAACGCTGCCTATGTGTTAAACAGCCTGGAGGTGGAAGGGGATTACCGGCCTACCTTCAATGACGTACAGACGTTTTTGACCTATGACCTGTCCAGCAGAGAGCACAGAGCCACCGGCAGCGCCCCTAAAACCCAGATCAGCTTTCTGGGGAATATTGCCCGGAACAATTACCAGGTGCGGCCAGAGACCAGGGAAACAACCTTTGGGACGCTGAGTGCCCCGCTGCGGCTGTTGGTAGGCTATGACGGGCAGGAGCTGATGCGGTACACCACGTGGCAGGGAGGGCTACGGCTGCAGCATGAATTCAACTCTGCTTTCAGGTCAGAACTCATCTGGTCAGGCCTTTACAGCCAGGAGCGGGAGTACCGTGATCTGGAGGCGGGCTACCGGTTTTGTGATGTGATGCCCGCCCCCGGAGTTTCCCCCTTTAACCGCTGCAGCGGCGAACGCGGCGTGGGCACCCGCTATGACTACTCCAGAAACCGCCTGAGAGCCGCTATCCAAAACATAGAAGGCCGCCTGGCCTGGCAGGCCTCCCGGAAGAGTGAATTTTCAGCGGGATTTAAAGTGGGGCAGGAGGAGATAGAGGATGTCTTGCAAGAGTATGCCTTCCAGGACTCAGCTGATTATGTCTTCAACCTTTCCAGCCTGAACAGCAGCCAAACCCTGGCTTCTACGCGGCTGCAAGGATTTGTCCAGCACCAGTGGGCCCTGGATAGCCTGCAAACTTTGACTTACGGCGTTCGGCTGCATTATTGGTCTGTAAACCAGCAGCTCTCGTTCAGCCCAAGGGTGCAATACGCCCGCCAGTTTGCCTCGTTGCCAGACTGGTCGTTTAAAGTAGCGGGGGGCCTGTATGTGCAATCACCGCTGTACCGGGAGTTGCGTGACCCGCAGGGCAACCTTCACCGCGGGGTGCAGAACCAGGAGTCATGGCATTTCATTGCAGGCACAGAATACCGGTTCCAGAAGTGGGGAAGGCCGTTCAAGCTTACCACAGAGGCCTATTACAAATACCTGCCCTCGGTGATTCCCTATGAGCTGGACAACATGCGTATCCGGTACCTGCCGCTGAACCCGGCCACTGCGTATGCGTTAGGATTTGATGTGCGGGTAAACGGCGAGTTTGTGAAAGGGGAGGAGTCCTGGTTCAGCCTGGGGATTCTCAGAACCCGGGAGGATATCAGCGGTGACTCCACCGTTGCCCTTAACAAGGAAACGGGCAAACGGGAGACCACCGGGCCAAAAGGGTACATAAGACGGCCCACCGACCAGTTTCTGAACCTGGGCGTTTATTTTCAGGACCACCTGCCCAACAACCCCACCCTTAGAATGTACCTGAACATGGCCTTCAGCACAGGGCTTCCGTTTGGTCCTCCCGGAGAGCTGAATTTCAGAAGTATTTTCCCCGGCCCCCTGTACAAACGCATTGACATTGGCTTCTCCAAGCTCATTACCCTTGCGGGCACCCCAGAGGCAAACGGAGTTGGTTTAAAGAGTCTCTGGCTCAGCCTGGAGGTGCTTAACCTCATAGCGGCCAACAATGTGATTTCCTACAACTACATCAAAGACTTTAACAACACCACGTACGCAGTCCCCAACTACCTCACCGGGAGACTGGTGAACCTGCGGTTCATTGCCAAATTTTAACGCACTTACCAATTGCCTAAAACAGAAGAAGCCCAGACCTAAGCCTGGGCTTCTTCTGTTTTAGGCCTGTTTTCACCAAAACAGGCCTAAAACAGGATTAATTGACGTTGAACCGTTTCTCTTTCCAGATCTGTTCAGCCTCTTGAATTTCTTTGGAGTAGGCCTGGTAAGACTCCATGGTTTTTTTACCCAGTTTCTGGGCTTTCTTGTTCAGCTCAAGGGCCGTTTCATATTCATTCTTCTGGGCCAGGAGCTTGGCTTTTAGCCAGGTGTTGTAAAAATTTTCTTCAATGGCCAGTGATTTGTTGATCCAGGTCAATGCCTGCTCGTGGTCCTGGTTCTGCTGAAGCAGGTAGTTCACCGCTTGCGCATAGGCACTCCAGTCAGTGGGTTTGGCCATTGCCAGGGAGTCTTTGATGGCCTTCATGGCGAAGCTGTGCGTCTCCACCCTAATGGGGGCTGACCATTGTTTCTCGGCCCAGTTAAGGGTAAGGCGGCCGCTGGAAGGCTGTATATCTTTAATGGAATACTGCAGGGTTTCATGGAAGGGCGCGGCCTGTGCCGTCATGGGCACCCTTACTACGTCCTGTTTAGGGTCATAGCCTTCAGTACCCCATAAACCCTTCTGTTTGCTCAGAACCAGCAACGCATTCTCAGGGTCTGTGGGAAGCACAAAAAGGCTATAAGTCCCGGCCGGGATATTTTCCTGCAGCATGCGCGCCTCTGTACTGAACGTGATGGTGGTGGCTTCATTCGCCCCGGCGCGCCAAATCTGGCCATACGGCACCAGCTTGCCCCAGACTTCTCTGTTTTTGACCCCGGGGGCCCCGTAATCAAGGGTTATTTCAGTGACGCCAATGGTGGCGGTGATCTTGTTTCTAGGGCTGGCCTGCGGTAGCTTAAGCTGTACCTGGGCGCTGGCGCAAAGGGTGATTAAAAACAGAAAGAGGGAAGCTACTAATGTTTTTTTCATGGTCACGGCAAGTATTAGGCAAAATTACAGCCCCTGGTTTGATCGGAACAAAGGCTTGCAGAAAAAGGCTCAATCTTTTTAAGAAAAAATAATGCCACATAGGCTGTTTTTGGCTTGTTTTTATGAAAACAGGCCAAAAATAGAAATTGATGGAGAGGAGAAGAGGCAGCAGAGGGAAAACATTTATTGAAAATGCTTGTTTCTTCAATATTGGTTTTTACCTTTGGCACAGCAATATGAACCGCACTCTCGCACATATCTTCCTTTCTTTGACCGCCACTGCAGCGGTTCACGGAGTGCATTGCCATCATTTCCACCATTCCTCTCAGGGGGAATAAAACTATCATATCGTCCATACTGGGGCTGGGCTCCATTTATCTGAGGTGTTTCTGAGAGAGGCACAGATCAGATCCTATCTTTGTTTTGCGTTTACCACGTTTTTACAGCATTTTCCAGTACATGATTCGCTTAGCTATCCAAAAATCCGGGCGCTTGTCAGATGACTCCCTGAAGCTCATCCGTGAGTGCGGTATTTCTTTCCTCAGTGCTTCTTCCAAACTGAAGACAGAGGCCACCAATTTCCCCCTTGAAATCCTGTTCCTGCGCGACGACGATATTCCCGGTTACGTGGCCGACGGCGTAGCCGATATTGGCATTGTGGGCCAGAACGTGCTGGTGGAGGAAGGGCTGCAGCAATTGACGGTGAAAAACCTGGGCTTCAGCAAATGCCGACTGTCGTTGGCCGTTTCTAAAGGTGATGCCTACGCTGATGTAACGTCTCTGCAGGGCAAAAGCATTGCCACTTCTTACCCCAACCTGCTGCAGGAGTTCCTGACTTCTAAAGGTGTTCAGGCGGATATCCATACCATCAGTGGCTCAGTGGAGATTGCCCCCAGCATTGGCCTAGCCGATGCGGTGTGTGACATTGTCTCTTCGGGTTCTACCTTAATCAGCAACGGCCTGCGTGAAGTGGAAACGGTTTTTAAATCTGAGGCGGTCTTGATTGCGAACCAGAATCTGGATGCCGAGAAAAACCATTTGCTCCAGCAACTGTTGTTCCGGATGGAAGCCGTGCAGAAAGCGCAGAAGTCTAAATATGTGGTCTTAAATGCACCAAACTCGGCTATCCCACAAATCAAGCCGCTGCTGCCGGGCATCAAATCCCCTACCATTATTCCGTTGGCCGAGGAAGGCTGGAGCTCGTTGCATTCCGTGGTAAACGAAGACGATTTCTGGGACATTATCCAGAAGTTGAAAGAGGCCGGGGCCGAGGGTATTTTGGTGGTTCCCATTGAAAAGATGATTGGCTAAGATGAAAACCTATCTTTATCCTGAACGGGAGGAATGGGCTGCCCTTACCCAACGTTCGGTCCAGAAATTGGACCAACTGCGGGCGGGCGTTCAGCAGACCTTCGACCTGGTACAACAGCGCGGCGATGCGGCTTTGATTGAACTGGCGGCCAAATTTGACAAAGCCACCTTGCAAAACGTCTGGGTTACTGACAAAGAAGTTGCCGCTGCCGTTCCGCAAGTAGCCCAAGAGTTAAAAGACGCCATTGAGCTAGCGTACAACAACATAAACCGTTTCCATGAAGCGCAGCGGGAGCCGGTACAACAGCTTGAAACCATGTCGGGCGTGACCTGCTGGCGTAAATCGGTGGCTATCCAGAAAGTGGGTTTGTACATTCCGGGCGGTTCGGCGCCGTTATTCTCTACGCTGCTTATGCTGGGCATTCCGGCCCAGATTGCCGGTTGCCAGGAGATTGTTCTGGCCACACCTCCCAGTGCAGACGGCTCTATTAACGCCACTATTCTCTACACTGCCCATAGGCTCGGCATCAAACGCATTCTCAAAGCGGGCGGGGCGCAAGCCATCGCGGCCCTGGCTTTCGGGACGGAGACGGTTCCGGCGGTAGATAAAATTTTCGGACCCGGAAACCAATACGTGACGGCCGCCAAGCAGATGGTAACCCAAATGGGCGTCGCCATTGACATGCCGGCGGGTCCGTCAGAAGTTTTGGTCATCGCCGATGATTCAGCGGATGCCGACTTCGTGGCCGCCGATTTGCTTTCCCAGGCTGAACACGGTCCGGATTCCCAAGTTGTTTTCGTCACGAATTCAGAAAAACAGCTCCTAAACGTACAAGCCGCAGTGGCGGAACAAGTGACGAAACTGCCTCGGCAGACGGTGGCGCAGCAAGCCTTGGATAATAGCGTGGGCGTGGTGGTAGGTTCTTTAGACGAAGCGTTAGCCTTCTCTAATCTGTACGCCCCAGAGCACTTAATTCTGTCGTTGGCAGAGCCGGAGGTTTTGGCGGAAGGCGTTACCCAAGCCGGTTCGGTCTTCATGGGGCACTTCAGTCCGGAATCGGTAGGCGACTATGCCTCAGGCACTAACCACACCTTGCCAACCAACGGCTACGCCCGCAACTACAGCGGCGTGTCCTTAGACAGTTTCGTGAAGAAAATCACCTTCCAGCAACTCACCCGCGAGGGACTGGAGCGCATCGGCCCCGCCGTAGAAACCATGGCTGAGGCCGAAGGTCTGCACGCCCATAAAAACGCGGTGACGATTCGCCTTGCGAAGATTTGAAAATAAGAAGATGTGAAGATTTGGAAATAAGAAAATTATTTTTGCCAACACATCTAATCAACATAACTGACCTCCTTTGTCATCCTGAAAGAATCTTGGTGGCAAACGGTAGAAGCGGTTGAGCTTCTGCTTTTCTAGTTTGCCCACAAGGTCCTTTCAGGATGACAAAAGGGAAAAGAAGGCTTAGCTTGTATAAATAGAAAAGTAAAACAATGAAATAAGATTTGGTGCAGGAAGCCATTTTCAAATTTCCTCATCTCCAAATCTCCAAATTTGAAACATGTTCACCATAGAGAATTTCATCCGTCCGCACCTCAAGTCACTGAAGCCCTATTCCTCTGCGCGTGATGAGTTTGAGGGGGAGGCCAGCGTCTATCTGGACGCGAACGAAAACAACTTGGGCAGCCTGGCCGGGGGCGTGGATTACAACCGCTACCCAGACCCGTACCAGAAAACTATCAAAGAGAAGCTGAGCAAGCTGAAAGGCGTACGGCCGGAGCAAATCTTCATCGGGAACGGGTCAGACGAGGCCATTGATTTGCTGGTGCGGCTGGTGTGTGAACCGGGCCGCGATGAGGTGCTGTTGCTGCCGCCCACGTACGGCATGTATGAGGTGAGCGCGAACATCCATAACGTGGGCATTCAGCGGGTGCCGCTGGATGAGCGTTTTCAGCCTGTTTTTGAAAAAATAGCCGCTAAACAGACGGAGCGTACTAAGATTTTGTTCCTGTGCTCGCCCAACAACCCCACCGGAAATATTCTGGACTCTGCCACGGTTGAGCAGCTCATCCGGTCTTTCAACGGCTTGGTGGTGGTAGATGAGGCCTACATTGACTTCACCGACGAGCCCAGCTGGAGCACGCGTTTAGATGAGTTTCCGAACCTGATGGTGTTGCAGACCCTTTCCAAAGCCTGGGGCATGGCCGGTCTTCGGTTGGGTATGGCCTTCGCCTCGCCGGAAATTATAGGTTACCTGAACAAGATTAAGCCGCCGTACAACATCAACGTGGTGACGCAGGAGCTGGTAAGTGCCGCTTTAGATAAAACTGCCCAACTAGACGATATGCTGCAAGTTATCATCCAGGAACGCACCCGTTTGGTAGATGCATTTGCAGCGCTTCCGCTCATTGAAAAGGTGTATCCCTCAGATGCGAACTTTGTGCTGGTGCAGGTGCCCAACGCGAATGAACTGTATGGCTATCTGCTGGAGCGGGGCGTGGTCGTGCGCAACCGTTCCACCCAACCCGGCTGCGCCAACTGCCTGCGCATCACGGTAGGTACGCCCGCAGAAAACTACAATCTGCTGGAGGCACTGCAAACGTACGCGGCGCAGGAAGCATAACCGCGTTTCCGTTTTTGGCCTGTTTTTCCAAAAAAGGCCAAAAACGGAAATCAAGAACTACTGGCACGAGTTCGGAGACTCGCGCCGATGGATGAACGGAGTCTCCAGACTCCTGTGTCCCGGTTGGTGGTTCTCGGCAAGTCTGGAGACTCGCTTCATCCCAAGTCACGAGTCTGAAGACTCGCGCCAGAGAAATATAAAATGCGTTTAGCGGCTCTTTTTTGAAAAACAGCCCAAAAACAGAAATAACTTCTGCCCAAGCAGATGCTTGCGCCTCACATACTTAACCATTGTCGTGCTACTTGCTGCGCGATACGTGCTACTACTAAACGAATGAAAAAAGTCTTATTCATTGACCGCGACGGGACCATTCTGCTGGAGCCGCCCACCGATTACCAGGTAGATTCTTTCGAGAAGTTCTCTTTTTACCCGAAGGTCATCCGGAACCTCTACAAAATCTTTATTGAGCTGGATTACGAGTTCGTGATGGTGACCAACCAAGACGGACTGGGCACCGATTCATACCCGGAAGACACCTTCTGGCCGTACCAGAACAAGATGCTGGAGATTCTGGAAGGCGAGGGCATTACATTCGCGCACGTTCACATTGACCGCAGTTTTGAGCATGAGAACAGCCCCAACCGCAAACCGCGTCTGGGCATGCTGGGCCAGTACCTCAGCGGTGACTATGACCTGGCCAATTCCTACGTGATTGGTGACCGCCTGACGGATGTGCAGATGGCCAAAAATCTTGGCTCTAAAAGCATCTTGCTGCAGGAAGGCACCAATGAAGACGCCACTTTCGTGAGCACCGATTGGGACGAAATCTACAACTTCCTGCGTTTGCCCGCCCGCAAAGCCACCATTCAGCGCAACACCAACGAGACGCAGATCAGCGTGGAGATAAACCTGGACGGCGAAGGAAAATCAGACATGCAGACCGGCCTCGGGTTCTTTGACCACATGCTGGACCAACTGGCGCGCCACTCCGGCGTTGACATGCGCATCCACGTGAAAGGCGACCTGCACATTGACGAGCACCACACCATTGAAGATACCGCTTTAGCGCTGGGCGAAGCCTTTGCACAAGCCATTGGTGATAAACGCGGCATTAACCGCTACGGCTTTCTGTTACCAATGGATGATGCCTTGGTGCATGCCGCCATCGACTTCTCGGGACGTCCGTGGTTGGTGTGGGACGCAAAGTTTACCCGCGAGAAAGTAGGAGACATGCCCACTGAGATGTTTCTGCACTTCTTTAAATCATTCTCAGACACCTCTAAGGCCAACCTCAATATCAAGGCTGAAGGCGAAAACGAGCACCACAAAATCGAAGCTATCTTCAAAGCCGTGGCCAAAGCTATTAAAATGGCCTTGGTCCGCGACGTGAATAAGATGGAAATCCCCAGCACCAAAGGCGTACTGTAATGAAAATCGTCATCGTAGATTATAAAGCCGGAAACGTGCAGAGCGTACTCTTCGCGCTGGAGCGACTGGGTGCCCAGGCTACCGTTACTTCCAACGCCGAGGAAATTCAGAGCGCAGACAAGGTGATTTTCCCGGGCGTGGGCGAGGCTTCCTCGGCCATGCGCGCCCTCAAAGCGAATAACCTGGACACGCTGTTGCCTACCTTAACGCAGCCTTTTCTGGGCGTTTGTCTGGGCATGCAATTGCTCTGCCAACACTCAGAGGAAGGCGATACCGAGATGCTGAACATCATTCCGGTGCCCGTACGCAAGTTTGATGCGGCTATCAAAGTACCGCACATGGGCTGGAACAATCTGCACCACCTCAAGAGCGGTTTATTCGCTGGTATCAAGGAAGATGAATATGCCTACTTCGTGCACAGCTTCTATGCGCCGGTCACGGAGCATACCATTGCGCAGAGTTCGTATCCAGAGCCGTTCAGTGCCGCCTTGCAGTACAAAAACTTCTACGCCGTTCAGTTTCATACCGAGAAAAGCGGTCCCGCGGGGGCGCACATTCTCCAGAACTTCTTAAATCTCTAAGCCATGGAAATTATTCCAGCAATAGATCTGATTGAGGGCAAATGCGTCCGGTTGACCGAGGGTGACTTCGCGCAGCAGACCACTTACCACTCAGACCCTGTGGAAGTAGCCAAACAGTTTGAAGGCCTCGGGCTGCGCCGCCTGCACCTGGTGGACCTGGACGGTGCCCGCGCCAAACAGCCGGTGAACCTGCCGGTGCTGGCCCGCATTGCCCGCGAGACCAGCCTGCACATTGACTACGGCGGAGGCCTGCAAAGCAGTGAAGCCATTCAACAAGCGTTTGATGCGGGTGCCCAGCAGATCACGGCCGGCAGCATTGCGGTGCGCGAACCCAAAACCGTGCAGAAATGGCTGAAGGAATATGGTGCCGATAAAATTATTGTGGGCGCCGATTTCAAAGACAACCGCATCGCTATCAATGCTTGGGCCGAGCAGAGTGATCTCACGTTGGAGACGTTTTTGACCTCTTTTTCTGAAAAAGGCGCTAAAACGTTCATCTGTACTGATGTGAGCAAAGACGGAAAACTGCAGGGATCCTCGCTGGAGATTTACCAGCAGTTGATTACAAAGTTCCCCACCTTGCAGTTCATCGCCAGCGGCGGCGTGACTACCATTGAAGAAGTCCGTCAGCTCCGCGAAGCCGGTCTGCATGGCGCCATCATCGGCAAAGCCATCTATGAGGGCACCATTAAGTTGGAAGACCTGGCGAAGGAGGTTCGGTAGCGTTCTACTGGCTATTAACTGGCGCGAGTCTCCAGACTCGTGACTTGGGATGTGGGGAGTCTCCAGACTCCCGTATTCCGGCTGGTGGCTCCCGGCGAGTCTGGAGACTCGCATCATCCTTTGTCACGAGTCCAGAGACTCGCGCCAGTTGAATTCATAAATTGTAAAGCTGTTTTTGAACCGTTTTTGCGAAAACAGCTCAAAAACGCCATTAAGAAAAAAACAGAAAAGCCTGAAAGTCCCTCTCCGTGGGAGAGGGATTTAGGGTGAGGTCAACCAAATGCTCACAAAACGAATTATCCCTTGCCTGGACATTAAGAACGGACGTACCGTGAAGGGCGTGCGGTTTGAAGACATCCGGGATGCCGGTGATCCGGTGGAACTGGCGGCGCTGTACGCCAAACAAGGTGCCGATGAACTGGTGTTTCTGGACATCACCGCCACCAATGAAAAGCGCAAGACCCTGGTGGAACTGGTGCGCGAAGTGGCCCGCTACATTGACATTCCGTTTACCGTGGGCGGCGGCATCAGTGCCGTGGAAGACGTGGAGGTGCTGTTACAGAACGGTGCCGACAAAGTATCGGTGAACTCCTCGGCCATTCACCGTCCGGAGCTGATCACGGAGCTGGCCAGCCGTTTCGGAAGCCAGTGCGTGACCGTGGCCATTGACACCAAAAGCACGCCGGAAGGCTGGAAAGTTTTCAGCAAAGCGGGCACCGTAGATACCGGCCTCTGGGCCATGGACTGGGCTAAGGAAGTGGTGGAGCGCGGCGCCGGAGAGATCCTGCTCACGTCCATGAGCAACGATGGCACTAAGAACGGCTTCGCGCTAGACATTACGGGGGAGATTTCACGTAACGTGATTGTGCCGGTCATCGCCTCCGGCGGAGCCGGGAATGCCCAGCACTTTTTAGATGTATTTGAAGCCGGTGCCGATGCCGCCTTGGCCGCCAGTATTTTCCACTTCCAGGAAGTACCCTTGCCCGGCCTGAAGCAGTTTTTAGCAGAGAATAAAATAGACATTAGATGTTAGTATTTAGATGCTAGACTTTAGTGATATGACTTTTGAGTTTTTAGAAATCTAACATCTACTATCTAGCGTCTAACATCCAAAAAATATGACCATAGATTTCAACAAAGGAGAGGGACTGGTGCCCGCCATCATACAGAATGCCGCCACCGGAAAAGTACTGATGCTGGGCTACATGAACGAAGAAGCCTTTCAGCAGACACAAACAACCGGCTTGGTCACCTTTTTCTCCCGTTCCAAGAACCGCCTCTGGACCAAAGGCGAAAGCTCCGGCAATACGCTCCAAGTGGTGAAGATAGAACTGGACTGCGATCAGGACACGCTCCTGATTCTGGTAAATCCCACCGGGCCCGCCTGTCACCGCAACACTGAAACCTGCTTTGATGTGGAGGGAGATGCAGATTCTTACCACCAAAGAAGTTTCCAGAACTTTTCACCTACTGAGAAAGCCTTGCAGTTCATCTCCAAGCTGGAACAAACCATCAAAGAGCGGCGCAGAAATCCAATAGAAGGTTCTTACACCAACTTCCTGTTTGACAAAGGTCTGAACAAAATGGCCCAGAAAGTAGGCGAAGAAGCCGTGGAAGTAGTCATTGACGCAGTGGCCGGCAAAACCGACACCATGAAAGGCGAAGCGGCTGATTTGATTTTCCACCTGCTGGTGCTGCTGGAAGCTTCCGGTCTTTCTCTGGCCGAGGTGGTGCAGGTATTGGAAAGCCGGCATAAACCCAGAGAGTAGCGCTTCCTGGTTTTTCCGTTTTTGGCCTGATTTCAGAAAAACAGGCCAAAAACGGCTGCTACAGAAGAATTCCTCTTGGCTGACTGTATTTTAGTTTTACTGAACTGCTTTCCCTTCAACGTCTCAGCCCTTTTCATATGGAAAATCTTGATACGCTCCTCCAGCAGATGGCTTTCATCCATGAGGTGGACAAGCTGAAATATATCACCCGCAAAACCCGCCTCTTCAACAGCGACCGGCATGAGAATGATGCGGAACACAGTTGGCACCTCATGGTCATGGCTCTGGTTCTGGCGCAGCACGCCAATGAGCCGGTAGATATTCTGAAGGTGCTCAAGATGCTGCTGATCCATGATCTGGTGGAAATTGACGCCGGTGACACCTTCTTGTTTGATACGGTGCTGAACCACACCAATACCGAAACCGAACGCAAAGCCGCAGAACGCATTTTCAGGTTGCTGCCTGAGGCACAAGCCGGGGAATTCATTGATGTCTGGGAAGAGTTTGAAGCCGGCCAAACACCTGAAGCCCGCTACGCCCAAGCGGTGGACCGCTTGGAGCCCATTCTGCAAAACATCTCCAACGGCGGCGGCACCTGGAAAGAGCACAGCATTCCGTATGAGAAGGTCATCCAGAAGACCCAGCACATCCAGAACGGTTCAGCGGCGCTTTGGGACTTCGCCAAAGCCCTGATTGACAGAACCGCAGAAGCTGGTATTCTCAGAAAAGAACCCACAGAGATGTAAATCCTAAGACTAAAGCTGATGCGGAACTACTTCTTTACCTTTCTACTCCTATGCCTTTTACTGGGGCAGTCATCCTGCAATTCTATCAGGAGGGAGGTGGCTTTGCCCAAATTCATAGTAGATTCGGCACCTAAAAACCGGTTCATTGTCAACAGGAAACCGCTATATGGAGATGGCAGGCCAGACGGTTGTGTAGTGGAAAGGCAGATACAGCTTTCTTTCGCTACAGATGGAGGACCGCGAATAGTAGGAGAGGTGAAAGATGCGAAAACCCTGGAGGTCCTTCCAGGGGCTTCAGTCCAAATTTATTTTGCAGGGCAGCCGAACCCCCACATTGCTTCGGCAGATTCTGTAGGTAGAATATACCTGACCCGTCTTGCAGCCCTCCAACAGATAGAAGTAAACTCTATTTGCTACAGAACGCTTCACATAGATTTGAGCAAAAAGAAAAGCTTGCTGTAAGGATGGAAAGGTCGCAAAGCACTAGTTTCTTACTTACGCGTTAAGATGGTTTTTGAGCTGGAGCAAATACCGGATCATCACATCTTGCAACGGGAAATTTGGCACCGTGAGATACTGCTGCGCAATGCCGTCTAAGGTAGCAAGCATCAAAGCCGCCTCCGCCGAAGGGGAATGGGAACCCGCCGCTGCCAACTGGCTGACTAAAGAATTAGCTTGGGCCTGTGTTTCCTTTTCCAATTCTGCTCCTAGGCTGTTCTTCAGGCTTGGCTGTAAACGCAGAAGATAAAGCAGGCGCCAGTAAGTAGGTTGCTGCTGCAATTCCTGAAAAAAGTTTCTGACCTGGTGCTCCAGCGCCTGAAAGGGCGTTAATCCCTCGGGCTTCTCAAGTTTTTCACTTTTCCTTCCCCTCAAGATAATGGCTTTCAGCAACTCTTCTTTGCTGCTGAAATAATTATAAAGAAGCCCTAAAGAAATTCCCGCCTTCACCGCAATCTGCCGGATAGAGGTACCCTCAAATCCATGCTCAGCAAATAGCTCCACGGCCGCCTCCAAGATCGCGTGCACGCTTGTTTCTCGCTGTAAAACCCTTTTTGACATATTGATTGAACGTTTGTTCAATATTAGTAACTGCTTCAGTAAGAACAAAATAAAACTCCCGTTTTCGGGCTGTTTTCGTAAAAACAGCCCGAAAACGGGAGTCAGGGAAATAGTGGGCTCTACTTACAGTTTGTTGATTCTGCTGTAAAATTTACTCTGGTAGGAGCCACCAATAGGAATGTATTTTTCCTGCATGAATACGGAGTCATCTTCTATCATCTCAATTTTCTTAAGGTTGATGATAAAAGAGCGGTGAATGCGCAGGAATAGCTCAGCGGGAAGCTTCTGGTCTATGGCACTCATGGTGGTATAGACAATGTGCTTCTTGTTTTCTGTGTTGATGACTACATAGTCACCCCGGGCCTCTATGAAGGAGATGTTCTCATATTTCAGCTTGATGATCTTGTTGTCTACTTTTACAAACAACTCATCTGGCTGGGCCGCCGCAGCCGCGGCTGGTGGGGCCGGTGCAGCCTGGGCGCTCTGTACTGCCTCCAGTTTGCTGGTGGTGTTGAGAACGGCCTGGGTGAAGCGCGTGAAATCTACCGGTTTGAGCAGGTAGTCAGACACCTGAAGTTCAAAGGCCTGCAGGGCAAAGTCTTTGTGGGAGGTGATCAGAATGGTCTGCGGTTTTTTAGGGAGGGTTCTGAGCAGGTCAATGCCCGTCATCTCGGGCATCTCTACATCCAGAAACAGTATATCCACACCTTCGTTCTGCAGAAGCCAGGCAAGGCCTTCAGTGCTGGAGTTGAATGCTTTTACCAGTTCCAAAGAAGGAGTCGCCTTGATGTGGCGCTCCAGTATCATGCGGCTGAGCTCATCATCATCAATGATGATAGCGCGGTAGGGGGTTTCCTTTTTCAAGCGGTAATTAGTTTGTAGACCTGTGTCAAATTGTTTCTATTTATTTCTTACCCCAAAATTAGTTCTAAACGTTTGCAGCGCCTAGGGGTAAAGGTAAAATTATAGTTAATAACACCTATAGGGGCGGTTTGTTACAGGTAAGATAAGAAAATCTTCCTGCTTCACAAATAACACGGCTGTAAAACCACTCCTGTTTCTCAGTTCTTGTGGCCATTGCGCAAAACACTTATGTAAAAAAACGTATAAGAGGCACGCCAAATAAAATTAGACCGTGCTACCTGTAACGCTGCTCAACTCCCTGAAAATCCTGACCCAGCCAGATGACTCCACTTGCGGGCCCACCAGCCTGCATGCGGTATACCAGTATTTCCAGGATGCGCTACCGCTGGAACAGGTGATCTCAGAGGTGTCTTTTCTGGAGGAAGGGGGAACCCTGGCTGTTTTATTGGGATGCCATGCCCTTAAAAGAGGGTACCGCGCCCGCATCTACTCCTATAACCTGCACGTGTTTGACCCCACGTGGTTCAAGCAGAGCACTGAGAAACTCATTGCCAACCTCAAGGAACAACTGTTGTTTAAGTCTGATACCAAACTCCAGGTGGCCACCCGCGCTTACATAGAGTTTCTGGAGCTGGGAGGGGAGATCTGCTACCGGGACCTTACCCCAAGCCTGCTGGACAGTTATTTCTCCCGCGGAATTCCCCTGTTAACCGGCCTCAGCGCCACCTACCTCTATAACTGCGCCAGGGAGCGCACCAATGAGCGGGGAGAGTCTATCTATGATGATGTAAGGGGGGAGCCCCTGGGCCATTTTGTGGTTCTGGCCGGGTTTGTAGATGACCAGGACAAAGAACATGTGATTGTGGCGGACCCTTATCAGGAGAACCCCCTTTTTGGCAATAACTATTACAATGTGCAGGTGTCGCGTCTCATCAATGCCATTATGCTGGGCATAGTGACCTATGATGCCAATCTGCTCGCCATAGAACCCAAAGAAAACACTAACAAAACTTCAACCGAACCCCAACACCTGCATGCGCAAACTAGTAGTGGTCAATAATCCCAAAGACTGGGACTTAGACGTAGAAGACGTGGAAATAGTAGACGCGCAGCGGTACCTCACCGACCCAGCCTACACTGAACTTAAAAGTGCCCGCATATTTAACCTCTGCCGATCCTATAAATACCAAAGCAGCGGGTACTATGTATCACTGCTGGCTGAGGCGCGCGGGCACCGGGCAATTCCCAACGTCACCACCATTCAGGACCTGAAATCCCAGACCATAGTGCGGGCCATTACAGATGAGATCAATGAGACCATCCAGAAAAGCCTTTCCAAGTTAAAGTCAAAGAACTTCACCCTGAGTATTTACTTTGGGCAGAATGTGGCCAAGCAGTATGAGAAACTGAGCAAGCAACTGCATGACCTGTTTCAGGCTCCTTTGCTCCGGGCGCAGTTTGTCTACAACAAGGAGTGGGTGCTGGAGAGCATTAACCCCATTCCGGTTAACGAGGTGCCAGAACACCATTTAAAGGACCTCTACAAATTTGCCAAGGCGTATTTTGCCCGCAACCGTTTCTCTTCTATCAGAACGAACAAAAAAATCTATGATTTGGCCATTCTGGTGAACCACGCAGACAGTGACCCGCCCAGCAATGACAAAGCCATTCAGCAGTTCATAGAGGCGGCAGACTCCCTTGGTTTTTATACCGAATTAATAACCAAGGAAGACTACCGGCGGCTCTCAGAGTTTGACGCGCTCTTCATACGGGAAACCACCTCTGTGAACCACCACACGTACCGCTTCGCCCGTAGGGCGCATGCTGACGGGTTGGTGGTGATTGACGACCCTGTGTCAATCCTGAGGTGCACCAACAAAGTCTATCTGGCTGAACTTCTGACCAAAGCGAAGGTTCCCATTCCAAAATCTATGATCATTCACCGCGACAACTGCGCCAAGGTGACCGAGGAGCTGGGTTTGCCCTGCGTCCTGAAAAAACCAGATTCTTCTTTCTCCCAGGGCGTGGTGAAGGTGAAAACCGAAGAGGAGCTGCAGGAACAGCTGCAGGAGATGCTCTCTGAGTCTGACCTCATCATTGGGCAAGAGTTCAAGCCCACTGATTTTGACTGGCGCATTGGCATTCTGGACAAGCAGCCGCTCTATGCCTGCAAATATTTCATGGCCAAAGACCATTGGCAGATTTATAACTGGGACGGCAAAAAGAAAGACATCACCGGTGATTTTGAAACGGTCCCTTTTGCAGATGTTCCTTTTTTTGTGCTGCATACCGCCCTGAAAGCTGCCAACTTGATTGGCGACGGTTTGTATGGGGTAGATCTGAAGGAGATAGACGGCAAAGCCTATATCATTGAGGTGAATGACAACCCCAACATTGATTATGGCGTGGAAGACAAAATCCTGAAGAAAGACCTGTATCAAACCATTCTGAAATCTATCAAACGCCGCATTGACAACCAGAAGAACCTGAACCAACATGAACAATAGACTAGGGTTATTTCAGGGGTTTGGGGTGGAGATGGAATACATGATTGTAGACCGAGACAACCTGCAGGTAAAACCCATCTCAGATGAGGTGCTGAAAGCCGAAGCCGGAGAGTTGACATCTGACGTGGAGCGGGGCGACATGGCCTGGTCTAATGAGCTGGTATTGCACGTGCTGGAGTTAAAAACCAATGGCCCCGCCCCATGCCTTTCTGCGCTTTCAGAAAAGTTCTATAACGAAGTTCAGCGGGTGAACCAGTTGTTGGCGCGGCACAATGCCATGCTGCTTCCCACGGGGGCGCATCCGTTCATGAACCCTTATCACGAAACAAAGCTCTGGCCCCATGAATCGAGTGAAATCTACCAGGCCTATAACAAAGTGTTTGATTGCCAGGGCCACGGCTGGTCAAACCTGCAGAGCACGCACCTGAACCTTCCGTTTGCCAATGATGAGGAGTTTGGGCGTCTGCATGCAGCCATCCGGTTGGTCCTGCCGTTGATCCCGGCCCTCAGTGCGGCTTCGCCGGTATTAGACGGGCAGGTGACCGGTTTCCTGGACAGCCGGCTGGAAGTGTACCGGAAAAATCAGCAGAAGATCCCCCTGATAGCCGGGGAGGTGGTGCCAGAGGCGGTTTTCTCTGAACAGGCGTACCAGGAGCAAATCTTCCTGCCTATGTTCAAAGCCATTGCCCCGTATGACCCGGAGGGGATTTTGCAGGAGGAGTTTCTTAATTCCCGGGGCGCTATTACCCGCTTTTCAAGGGGGGCGATTGAGATCAGAATCATAGACAATCAGGAATGCCCGCTGGCAGATATAGCAATTGTGTCACTGGTGACGGAGGTGCTCAAAAGAATGGTGGGAGAGGAGTGGGCTAGTTATGCTGAGCAGCAGCAGGTAGAAACCTCCTGGTTGGCTTCAGTTTTCCTTCAATCTGTGAAAAACGGCCCGGAAACAGAAATCACCCAACCCAGCTATCTCCGGATGCTTGGTATGGAGGAGGACACGGCTACCCTGAAACAGGTGTGGCAACATCTGTGGCAGGAGGTGAAGGCGTCTGGTGAATTTACAGATGAATTGTCTTGTGGTGTGGAGATTATGTTAAATCAGGGGTGTCTGTCACAGCGATTGCTGAAGGCTCTGGGGGAGAACCCCGGCCAGGAAGCCCTAGAGAAGGTGTACCGTCAGTTGGCAGACTGCCTGGCCCACAATAAACTTTTTGAAGCATGAACAATGCCGCAGAAGTGAAGGTGCTGGTAACCTGTGAGCACGGTGGAAATGAGATACCCCGGGATTACAGCCAATATTTTATAAATGCCCAGCAGGTGCTGCAATCCCATAGAGGGTATGACATAGGTGCGCTGGAACTGTTCCACCAGTTTATTACTACCGCTCATTTTTCCACTTTCAGTACCACCAGCCGCCTTTTGGTTGAGCTGAACCGCTCTGAGCACCATCCGCAGCTGTTCTCAGAGTTTACCCAGAAAGCCTCGCCAGCAGAGAAAACAGATATACTGGCAACGCACTACCACCCGTACCGGCAGTTGGTGGAGCAGAAAGTGCAGGAATGGGTAGCGGGAGGCGGACCAGTGCTGCATCTCTCAGTGCATAGTTTCACCCCTGAGCTAATGGGGAAAGAGAGGAAGGCAGACATAGGTTTGCTGTATGATCCGGCTAGGGAGCGGGAGCAGCTTTTTTCTGCGCGCTGGAGACAGCTTCTGGAGCAGGAAATTCCCGGCCTGAGGGTCAGGTACAACTACCCGTACAAAGGAACCGCAGATGGTTTGGTGACCCACCTGAGGAGACGTTTCAGCCCCCGGCAGTACGCGGGGCTAGAGTTGGAGGTAAACCAGCGGTTTCCGGAGCAGGGACTGCCGGCATGGCCTGAGCTGCAGCAGGCGCTTGTGAAGTCGTTTAGCCGGGCCCTCTAACCAATTTGGCTCAATGGGAGTATATGAATTCTAATTCGGCCGTTGAGGCCACACGTTCTTGATTGTTCTACTAAAACTATGAAAAATGAACTGGATTATTGAACTCTTGGTTAGCGCAGGTGTCATTCTGCTGCTGGCGTACATTCTGCCGCAGGTAAAGATCAAAAGCTTCTGGACGGCCCTTTGGGTGGCTATCTTGGTGGCAATTCTCAATTTCTTGATAGGGTGGCTCCTAAGAGGCGTTTTAAACCTGGTAACGTTCTTCCTGCTCACCAGTATTGTGCGCATTATTGTGGCGGCCGTGGTCATTAAGCTGGCTGACAAACTGGTGCGCAATTTTGAGATAAAAGGCTTCTGGCCTGCCCTGGTGATAGCCATTGCCCTGGCCGCTGTGAGCTATTTCCTTGACAGCTCAGATGAAGGCAGAGCCGAAATCAGTACCGTTAGACAGCCTGTTCTGCAGGAACTAACGGTTTAGAGGGAATTAAGTAGATTTCATCTGGAAACGCAAGCTTCTGTAATGGGGGCTTGCGTTTTTGCTTTGTTTTAAGAAAAGCAGCCCGGAAACAGAAAAACAGCGCCCTTGAAACCTACTCCTTTTAGAAAGGCTTCTTAAAAATTTTCATCTTTCTGGAAATACCAATGCCGAAGAAGCTTTCAAACCAGGGGTGGGGCTCAGGTAAGAGCCGCTTTAGATCTACCAGCCAGATGAGTTGCTGTAGACTGGCTTTGGAGATAATAGCTGGTGAGGGTAGCTGTAGTTTCCTGTTTTGGGGCTGTTTTCTGGAAAACAGCCCCAAAACAGGAAACTACTCCTCATCTTCATAAAAGAGCTTGTAGTATTTACGGCCATCCTCATCTACGCCTTTCTCTATCATGTCCTTGTTGCCGTGAATATAGATGTGAAAGTTCTTGTCCAGCTTTAAGACGCTTTTAAACACCCGGGCTTGTTTTTTTACCGCCTGCGGCGAAATACTGAAACTGTCTTCCAGTTCAATGTCATAATTCTGCCGGTATTCCCCGTCATAGTTCCTAAAGGACTCAATCAGTTCTGGCTGCCCAAAGACTTCGGCTTCAAATTCTTCTTTGTCAAATGTCTCGTGCTTGTTGAAATACTCCACTGATCGGTTGAGCAGCACAATCTGGTCTGTCTTTTCTACCTCAAACTCCTCAGACATGCGTTCTGAGATGAATTCTTTGGTCAGGTTCAGGATGTGGTTGGTCTGGTGGAACTCATTGTTGATCTGGGTGAGCCCCAGAAAATTCTCCCGCCAGTATTGGGCTTCTTCGCCGCGGTTCTGGTTGTCTATGATGGCTACAATAAAACCCTCTTCTGGTTTGGTGTTGAAAATGATACAGCCTTTGTCAAACTTATTGCTGTCAATGCCCTCCAGGTAGGAGATGGTATAGTCACGGTTCTTGCGCTGCACGTCAAAGTAACCTGTCTTGACTTCGGTTTTAAAGATACCTATGGCCTCTACCACACGTTCTTCCACCTCGCAGTTAATAAAATGGCACACATAAAGTTCGCCGGGTTTAATTTTGGGGTGGCTGGAGCTTTCAAACAGGTGCCGGGCCATCTGCCGGCTGTTTTCATGAAAAGCGGCTTTGTCGGCAAAGATATTGTCTGCGTAGCTGTAGACCTCATTGAACTGCAGAGAGGAGGGGTGGGTGAAGTGAAACCGCTCATGTGCCTGGCTAAACTTGGTGAGGAAGAATTTCTCTAACTTCTCAGTGAGCTCTTTGCCGGGTTCAAACGTATTCTCTGAAAGTGTCAGTTTCTGTTCCAACCCCTTGTTGCCAACATGGTGAATTGAAAGACTGGTCAGCGATGCGGTATCAAATTTCATGTTCAAAAGCCAAATAAACGGGTGGCAAAACTAATGAAACTGATTGTGATTTTAGTTCGAAATCAAATTTGGCAAACCGCTGTTTTAGACGTATTTTTCAGAAAACAGCCCTAAAACAGCCCTTCAATTTGGTGTGGACGTACTGATATTGTTTACCCGCTTGCCCCGCATGCGCTTTACCTCTGAATGTGTTCCTCAAAAATCTGACTTCTCTGAGGGTGGCCATTAAATTTCTGACCCTTTTTATTCTTACCCTTGTGGCACTGGTGGTGCTGTACCTGGTGGCGGCCTTTTTCCTGTCCAGGATTTTAGTGCCCAAAGAACCTTCTGCTCAGGGCGAGGTGGAAATTTATATTCTCTCAAATGGCGTGCATACTGACCTGGTGGTGCCTTTGAAAACTGAGGTTTTTGACTGGAACAGCTTCATATCTGTGGCTGACACAAAGGTGCCGGTCACAGAAGCCCGGTATGTGGCCTTTGGCTGGGGAGATAAAGGCTTTTACCTGGAAACACCAACGTGGGCTGACTTAAAGGTCAGTACTGCCTTTAAAGCGATGTTCGGGTTGAGCAGTTCGGCCATTCATGCCACTTTTTACCAGCAGCTGCAGGAAAATGAACTGTGTAAGAAGATTTTGCTCACCAAGAGTCAGTACAGCCGCTTGATCAGACACATTCAGCAACGGTTCCAGCTGGATGCGGCAGGTAGCACCATGCCTGTTAAAACAGATGCCAATTATGGCACCAATGATGCTTTTTATGAGGCAAAAGGAAGTTATAATCTCTTTTACACCTGCAACACCTGGACTAACAACGGGTTAAAGGCCTGCGGGCAGAAAGCCAGCTGGTGGACACCCTTTGATACAGGCATACTGTATCACTACAGACCAGCAAAGAAAGCCGCTGAATAAAGAACCGGATAAAAGTCTTATAATTTATATTATGTTAAGTAATAGTGAGAAAAGCAGGGATCTCTCCCTACTGAATCTCTTTAAACATTTCTTCAACCCCTTCTCTGATCCGCTCTTCCAGTTTCTCTTTTTTATTGGGTATGACAGCCGCAGCGTCTGCCCGCCATACCAACTCGTTTTTCACCCGGTCAACTAAATGGACAGAAACAGTGCCTTCCTGGTAAGTACCCACCGGTACTTCCTGGCTTTTCCAGGTATAGCGCCGCTGTCCAGTGTAATACGGACCATCTTGCCCAAACCTGGTTTCACGGGTCTGCGTTTTTTCTGAAATCATAGCCCCAATGTTCACCAATAAATCTGGTTGGCCACTGCTTTGCCGTAACCCTCTTTTTTGCAGTTGTTTGGCCACTTCATTTCTCAAGAGGCCAAATTCCTGCTCAAAGGCAGCGGTCTCTGCGGTGGCGTCAGACTGAAAATCAAAAGTTTTGTAGGAGGCCAGCCGAAAATCATCTGCTGCTTCCTTGTTTGAAACCCTTACCGCATTGCAGCTGATCAATAGTACCACGCACAGCCACATCACTTTCCACCAGTATCTTGCCATTCCCATTCTATTAACGTTACACCTGTAAGCGTGTTCTCATTAGTTTTTTCGCTCTGAAAGAGATCAAAAAAGCCTAAGTTCACCTTCTTTTGCACCATAGCGTGCTATGTTGCTCAATGATGGCTTTGCCAGCAACTTTTACCCCACTTGTTAGCCAATTAAAAAAACAAATTGCAAACAGGCTCTGAATGGTATACACGGCCGCGGTAAAAAAGTTGAGGGAAAGCAGCTTCTGATATTGCTGTTTTCCCTCGTTTTTATTTTACCACCCCAAATTCTGACTCCAGTCCTTTTACTAACAGCCGGGCGGTAGATGGATTGGTGGCTAAGGCAACATTATGTAAATCACAAAGCCGCATGAGCATCTGTACATCAGGCTCATGCGGGTGTTTCCCCAGTGGGTCCCTGAAGAATATTACCGCCTGAAGTTTCCCTTCGGCTACCAAACTGGCTATTTGGGCATCCCCTCCTTTGGGACCAGACAGAAGCTTCTTCACTTTTAGCCCCGTTTGTTGCACGTATTGGCCCGTGGTGCCGGTAGCCACCAGCTTTACATTGTTAAAAATTTCTAAATGGTCTTTAATAAACGCTACCATTTCAGCTTTTTTCCCGTCATGGGCAATCAAGGCAATTCCTTTCATAGTTGTAGATTCCTGTACTAAAACAGAGTTAAGATAAATATTATTGACCAGTAAACGGTACCTGTTGAAAATTTTTGTTACGGTATCCCCTACTCCTGTGCAATGCATAAAAAAAGGGGCACCAGGCCCCTTTTTACTTCTTTTATTTGATAAACTACAGCGTCTGCAGGAGAGTATCCATGCGCTTGGCATCGGCCTGTCTGTCTAAAGCAGTATAAGCTTTTAACAGCGACTGAACTGTGTTGCGGTCCTTAGGCTGCAATTTCAAGGCATTCTCAAAATAAGGAACAGCTTGGCTAAATTGTTTTTTTGCCTCGGCCTGTAACGCTTTACCGCTCTTCTGAAACTCAGCGTAACTCATTTTATTTGCCTTGTTGTTCATGTTGGCTCCTTTGTTAAAGTAGTAAACCCCCATGTTGAACTGGGCATCAAAGTTGGAAGGGTCTAACTCGGCCGCTTTTTTATAAGAAGCCAGGGCTTCATCTGCTTTGTTCACGCGCTCCAGCAAGTTTCCTTTTACAGTGTAAAGGTTGGCATTGGTTGGATCTGCTTTAATAGCAGCGTCTAATTTTGCCATGCTTTCTTCACCTTTCCCAGCCTTGATAAACAAATCTAATTCCTGCAACATGAAGTTTTTGTTCTCAGGATAGGCTTTACGGGCTTTCTCTAACACCGCCAATGTCTCCTGGTCATTCTTCTCTACATTGCTGGCAATGTACAAGAGCTGGCTGTAAACAGTTGGTGAGGCCATGTTCTTTTCTACCAGCTGGTTATACATTTTCTTGGCACTGGCATAGTCTTCATTGCCCGCCGCCGCATAGGCTGCATAAATGTAAGCAGTTGTATCCTGCGGCTTTAATTTAACTGCCTCCAAATAGGCCTTCTGCGCTTCAGCAAACTTTTTGTTGTTGTAGTGCTCCACGCCTTCATTGAGAGCAAAAGCATACAGGTTGCTTTGCAAAGCCTCCTGGCGCTCTTTAGCCTGCTGGGTAAACTCTTTCTTCTTGGCAGTGCTTTCTAAGGCCGGTACTTTTTCAAAGGCCTCATACGCCTGTCTTGATACTTCTGCGGCGTTTACCGTTTTCCCGTAAATAGGGTGACCGGCAAGGTCCTGATAGATAACCCCTTTGTAGAACCAAGCCTTGGCATTGTCCTTGGTTTTTTCATTGGTGACAGCTTTATCAATTTCTGACTTGGCCTTATCTAATGTTCCCTTCTGCTGAAACATGATGGCATTGGTGATAGCTGAAGTCTGGGCGAAGGCTGATTGCATTGCCACTGCTGCTGTCACTGTCAAAAGAAACTTTTTCATTGCTTTCTTTAGGTTTTGTGAAGTTGGTTGTATGCTAAACAATAATTAAAAGGAAATTGATTCACTTCCAGGTTAATTCTCACTAATTGTGTCTGGATCTGTCAGATCAGGATCAGTCATTTCTGGGTCTGTCATGTCTTCCGGGTTCAGCGCCTCGTCAATTGGAAGCTCAGATGCCTCTAAAATAGCCTCTGCCTTATCTTCCACCTCAATCTTGGCCACAGAAGAAATTTCATCTCCCTCATTTAGTCTGAGCAGTCTCACACCCTGTGAAACCCGGCCTATTAACCTGATGTCAGTCACCCGCAGGCGGATGGTAATACCTGATCTGTTGATGATCATCAGGTCATCAGTTTCCAGAACACCTTTGATGGAAACCAGGTGACCAGTTTTCTCTGTGATGTTCAAAGTCTTAACCCCTTTTCCTCCGCGGTTGGTAATCCGGTATTCCTCCAGGTCAGAACGCTTCCCGAAACCTTTCTCAGAAACTACTAGAATGTTGGTGTCATGGTTCTGTACACAAACCATACCAACTACTTTGTCTTCTTCATTGGCTAACGTTATACCCCGTACCCCGGCGGCTGTTCTGCCCATTACCCGCACCTTGTCTTCAGGAAACCGGACAGCCCTGCCTGAGCGGAGCGCAATGATAATGTCATTGGCCCCATTGGTGAGCTGAACATCTAACAGCCTGTCGCCTTCATTGATGGTAATTGCCTGTATACCGTTGGCTCTAGGTCTGGAGTACGCTTCTAAAGGAGTCTTTTTAATGGTACCCTGCTCTGTACAGAAAACCAAATAGTTATTTAAAACATAATCTGGATTCTTGAGGCCATGCACGTTAATGACGGCACGTACATTGTCTTCCTTCTCTATGTTGATGAGGTTCTGTATGGCGCGCCCCTTTGTGGTTTTGCCACCTTCCGGCACCTCGTACACTTTCAACCAGAACACCTTGCCTAGTTCAGTGAAGATCAGGAGGTAGTTATGGGTGCTGGCAATGAAAAGGTGCTCGGTAAAGTCATCTTGCTTGGCGGCGGCAGCTCCTCTGGAACCTACCCCTCCCCGGCTCTGACTTCTATACTCCGTCAGTGGCGTGCGCTTCATGTAGCCCTCATGGGAGATGGTGATCACCATACTCTCATCTGGGATCATGTCCTCCAGAGAGATATCACTGGACACCATTTCAATAGAGGTTCTACGCTCGTCACCGTAACGTTCCCGGATCTCTGTAAGCTCGTCTTTGATGATTTGCATGCGAAGGCTTTCATCAGCTAAGACAGAGGTCAGGTAGTCTATGAGTTCTTTGATTTCCTGGTACTCCTTTACAATCTTATCACGCTCCAGGCCGGTAAGGCGCTGCAGACGCATATCCAGAATGGCACGAGCCTGGATGTCAGATAGGGCAAACCGTTCTATTAAACCTGCGCGGGCAATCTCCGGGTCTCTGGAAGAACGAATCAAATTGATGACTTCATCCAGGTTATCAAGGGCAATAAGCAAGCCCTCTAAGATGTGGGCGCGCTTACGGGCTTCCTCCAGTTCGTATTCTGTTCTTCTGATGACCACCTCATGCCGGTGATCCACAAAATGTTTGATCTGGTCTTTCAGGTTCAGGGTCATAGGCCTGCCGGCCACCAATGCCACATTGTTCACCCCAAAAGATGATTGCAGCTGTGTGTATTTGAACAGGTTGTTCAGAACCACATTCGGCACCGCATCACGCTTCAGGTCATAGACAATGCGCAACCCCTCCCGGTCAGACTCGTCTCTCAGGTCAGAGATTCCTTCAATTTTCTTCTCATTGATGAGGGCAGCTGTTTTTTCAATCATAGCTGCCTTGTTCACCATGTACGGGATCTCTGTGATCACAATCTGGTCTTTGCCTGACTTTGAGGTCTCAAAAGAGGCTTTAGCCCGCACAATCACGCGGCCGCGCCCCGTCTCAAAAGCAGATTTCACCCCGTCATACCCGTAAATGATTCCTCCCGTAGGGAAATCTGGGGCCGTGATGTACCTCATCAGGTCAGCGATGGTAATTTCAGTGTCATCAATGTAGGCAATGATCCCGTTGACCACCTCTGTAAGGTTATGGGGAGCCATATTGGTGGCCATGCCCACTGCAATACCAGACGTACCATTCACCAGGAGGTTTGGCAGTTTGGCGGGTAACACGCTTGGCTCCTTGAGGGAGTCATCAAAGTTAGGAACGAAGTTGACGGTATTCTTATCCAGATCAGCCAGTAGTTCATCGGCAATCCGCTTCAAACGGGCCTCTGTATAACGCATGGCGGCGGGGGAATCCCCGTCAATAGATCCAAAGTTCCCTTGTCCGTCTACCAGTGGGTAGCGCAATGACCAGGGCTGGGCCATCCGTACCATGGTGTCATAGACAGACGAGTCACCATGCGGGTGGTACTTCCCTAGCACCTCCCCTACAATCCTGGCTGACTTTTTATAGGCTTTGTTATAGGATACTCCCAGTTCAGACATCCCGTACAACACACGCCGGTGCACAGGTTTCAAGCCATCCCGTACATCTGGTAGTGCTCTGGAGATGATCACGCTCATTGAATAATCAATGTAGGCGCCACGCATCTCGTCTTCAATGTTAATAGGAATAATCCGCTCGTTTTCTGCCATTTTACTTAACTAGAGCTAAAATTTTGTACTTTCTATAAGCTTGCAAGTTACTTATAAAGATAGTGAAATGCTAATTTTTGCCTTTTTTACCACTATCATTCCGGTACATTTCCTCCTTCACTTCTTTAGACTTTTTAGGTAATTTTTCGCCTATCCTGGGGTTCTGCTTTTTGTACCAGGGCATGCCCCTAAACTGTTGCTCCCCATGTCTGTGAACCATTCTGGTTTGGCAGGAGTTGATGGGGCACTTAGGCATGCAGCTGGAGAAGAGGCATATTGCTACCGCCGCCATTAGGGCTTTTGGGGGAAAGAAACGGAGTGGAATGGTCATAAGTACTGAAAGTTAATGAGCAATTGATAAGGCACTGCACCAAAAATAAGACCATTTTACGGGACAGTTTGTGTTTTTGCGGTGTTTTTCTGAAAACAGGGCGAAACCAGAAGCGGAGTTCTGTTTTAGAATGGAGAGCATGAGAGTCTGCTGGGAATTATTTCAATGTTTTTACTTATTTAAAGAAATCCTTAAATTTAGAAGTACAATATAAAAAATTAGAATGACTTCTTATTTCTTAAAACCTGTAATGACTATGTCTTTGGCTATGGGGTTCACGCTATTAGCGCAAGGCCAAACCTCAAGTCCAGTAGGTATGAATGCGCAACTCAACCTACAAGCCCTCAACAGAGGTTCAGATTCAAATGTGAGATTATTTGACAACAGGTACCAGGGTATGAAGGGAAACCCCTATTTTGTCAACTCTTGGTTGCCTGGTAGTCTTGTATTAAAAACAGATAATACAGGTAAAACGGAAAAATATAGCAATGTGCTTTTAAAGTTTGATGTCTATGGGAACCACTTAGCGGCGGTGATTCCTGGCAGTAAGGATACTGTTCTGTTCAGTACTAGCCCAGTGGTCAGTTTTCATTTAGAGGCCCCTACTAACAGCCAGCCAATACTGTTTAAACGCGTGCCGGAAGCTAAAGCAATAGATACAAAATTAGCCGATGTTTTCTTTGCTGTTCTGTATGATGGAAAGTCACAGCTACTTAAAAGAGTTAACAAGAAGAAGATAGAGGCAAATTTCAAAGGGCCTTACAGTGCCGGACAAACATATGATGAGCTGGTAGACGAAGTTCAGTACTATGTTTTAGCCAATGGAAAGCTTGAGAGGGTGAAGCTAAATAGAAAGTCGCTTCTGGAGGCTATTCCAGATAAAGCTGAAAAAGTAAAATCATGGATGACTGCCCAAAAAGTGAACATTGACAAGGAAGAGGATGTCGTGAAAGTTTTAACATTTTATGACAGCTTGTAACGAGGCTAAAAAGAAAGAAGCGGGAAGTATTTTCCCGCTTCTTTCTTTTTAGCCTGGGCTTTATTGAATCAAAACTTCTTTTCAACCACGCCGCCTTTCCTGCTGTCTACCTCAAAATGCAGAACAGGACTGGCTGATTTTGTTACCCAGCGCACCCTTACACTATCTTCAGCACCAATAGAGGGGACTTCAATTCTACTGGGGTTCAAACGCTGCTCCTTGCCTATCACTTTACCCTTGTCAGTTACTAGCATGCCCGCTACCACAGTACTGTCTTTAAGCTTGACAAAGTCAGGGCGTTCAATTTTACGGGATACATCATGAGGGGTGTGTGTGGGTATTTTACTGAGGTTGACAACTGTGACAAACACCTCGGTATTGCCGTTGGGTAACCTGCTGTAAGACGGTTTCCTTATTAAAAGTTTAGGGGTTTGGTACAGGTGATACAACGTCTGAATCATTACCTGGTGCGCCTCCTTGCTTAGGCTGAGGTCTGAGGCATTTTGGAAGAAATCTTTCTTGAAGCCACCAATCTCTATTGATCCATAAGTAGGGTGCTCATACGGAGTCCAGGGTGTAAACGCCTCCTTCCCCAGCCAGCTTTCTTCCTTGCTTTTCCTTTTTTTACGTGGTTTGTCACCCTCCTCTTTCGCATCGTCTGTTTCTGGGGCAAAGCGGTACAACTCAACCTGTAAAGGAAGAATACCGCGGGCTTGCCAGAACCAGTGCAGCTGGCCCCCATATATATCTGGCGTTAGGGTATTTGACAAGGCATAAAAATGATGAGGCAGGAGTTGGTGGTAACCTGTTTCTAAATTTGCGTAGAGCTGGACTAAGGAAGTGTCTGTGGGTGCCGTATCTCCCTCACCAGAAGTCTCTGGGTAAAAGAAATCAATGGGAAACTTAAAATTTTGCGCGGCTGCAATGTTTGGGTGACGCAATACAAACTCTTTGGCTGCTCTATTCTCTGGCAGGGAAAAAGGATAGAGAGAAGCCCCTTGCTGCAGGTATTGAGGTTGCCACCCCCACGCCCAGTCTGTCATTGGATTCAGGTACCCAACCGGGTCTTCATTTACTAACCCGTCGCCATCATTATCATGCCCTTCATACCCAATCAAATCAAATTGGCCATTTTCACCTCTGGGAGCCAGGAGCAGGTGATGTTTAAGATCTTTGTCTACCACGTACTTCCCTGCTTTGTTTTTCCGGCGCATCAAGGTGATAAAGCCATCCCCATTCAGATCATTAGGTCCGTCTTCATCTACCAGGCCGTCACCATCCTCATCAGAAGGATTATTGTCTCCCTTCGGACCTCTTTGTTCAGGAGTGCCCATTAATTTGTCCCGCATGTCTGGGTACAGGAGCGGGATTATATAGAGGGTTTTCTCTTTCAGGAGTTGGGAGATGAAAGCATCTTTGCCATAGCTTTCCAGTAGATACCAGGCGGTGTACAGGGTGTATTCAGAACCCTGCAAGCCGTTGTGGGAGATATTGCCATCCAGGTACAGGGCAGGCTTTGCATCTGGGTCACCCGCACCAAAATCTGTTACTGTTAGTGCCCAAAGTCTTTTGCCTTGAAATGACTCCCCAATAGATTCCATCCTGATCAGATGCGGGAACGCCTTAACCAGTTTCCGGCAAATTTCAGTGATCCCTTCGTGGTCATAATAGCGCTCCCAGTTAACAGCAACTGTGGGGTCGTCAATAGGGGAAGCTGAAAAGATATGGCTATTGTGCTGCCCATTGGCATGACGACTCCAACAAAAACTGAGAGCCAGCAAAAAAGCGCAGAAGGTTCTTTTTAAACAGGGGCTGTTCATCTCAGGGCTATTTCTTTAGATTGTTTGCCGCCGGTGGGGCTGCTGGCTTCTACCACCACATACCCCTGCCCTTTTACTTTCCAGGAGGCTTGTACTTTGGCGCCGGCAGGCAACGATTCAAATGTGGCTTTTACGTTCCCCTCTACCAATTTCTGGCCAGCCTCTAACCGTAAGGTAACGGTCACTTTAGAAACCCAGGGCAGCAGGTCTCCCACCTTGGCATGGGTGGGTAAACTTCCCTGGTTATGAATTTCTGCCGTGACCAGGGTATTTCCGTCTGCGGTGGGTGCCGCCCGCAGGCTGGTAACCTTCAGCTCTGGCATCAAGTGGGCGTAGGCGTAGAAAAACCGAAGGTGCTCCCGCGCAACTGGCTTTAGCAGATGAATGGGTGGAGTATGTTTTGCATAAGGGGCAAAGCCGCCTATTTCTACTTTTTGCCCAGGAAAATCAGGGTGCTGAATAGGTTTCCAGTTTAGAAATACCCCGGTGACGCTATTCTCCTCAGCCCATTTTAGAAAGTGAAGGTCCTCTCTCTCTGAGGGTGTCATTTCTTCCTCAGGCACAGGATAATGCTCAGCAGAAGGCATCAAGGGAACCCACCAACCCGGTGTGGAGTAGCTGAACCTGCCGTAATGGAAATAGGCCCACTGAACCACGTCGCCCGGTGTTGGGTTCACTACCGGAAAATTTTTAGCGGATATATGACCGGCATAAGTTTGGCTGACCAACTGGTTCACCTTTTCATCCAGGGCCATTGCTGCTGTTACAGCCGGAAGGGAGACCTTTGGCGGGGCAAAGGAAACACCCCCGGCCAAAGTAGATGCAGGACCTAAGACAAAAACGGAGTAAACATTCCGGGTACTGAAAAGGAAATCTGCGAAGGCTTTGGTTTCCCGCTCAGACATAGGGTGCTCCCCTGCTTCCCGCTCAAAATGGGGGAAGTTGTAAGAGAAGTTCATGTTAAAATTCACCCCTCCTTCGGCATCTTCGTTCCAGAGTCCGTCACGGTCATTGTCTATGCCTTCAGAAAGAAGGCGGTAGCTGCCTTTTTCTCCTTTTGCCGGGTTTACCTGCACCATGATGCGCGGGTCTACCGTTGAAGGGCGGTACTGCCCCAGCGTGTCCTGAACCCGTACCATGGTGATAATACCATCACGGTTCAGGTCTTCAAAAGGATCTTCAAATATGCGGCCGTCACGGTCATCATCCCTTGGCTGGGCATTCCCGGTGCGCTCCCACCGTAGCTTCTCATGGTATTGTTCAGAAGCATCTGGGTTGAGGTTAGGGAAAATGTAGAAGGTCTTGTTCCGGAGAAGCTGGTAAACCGAGTCTTGGATAGACGCTGCCAGCAGCATTTGCTCAGCCATCTGCACAGATAGCTCTGTGGTGGCCAATTGCGTGGCCTGCACCCCGGCGGCAATCACAACAGCCGGTTTTTCAGCGGCCCGTTCCCGGCCCAGCGTTAACAGCCAAACTTCTTTGCCTGTGGCTGTTTTACCTATAGAGGTGAGGGTGCAGAGGTTATGGTATTGGCTACTGAGCCGCTTTAACCTGAACGTAAGCTGGTCATAGCTCTGATAATCCCGTTGGGCCCAGCTGGTAACAGAAAGTGAGGCAAAAAATAGAAAAGCTAAAATCCTGGATAACATGTACTGGAAACGGTAGAAAAAGGATTTTAAGCTACAAACTGTGGTTTATGGAGATGGGAATCTGAAATGATTCAGGCGCGGGGTCAGACCCGTGCCATTCTGCCAGAAACCGCCCCACAAATGCCTCCATGAAATCATGGCGCTCCTGCGCCATCTGCTTTCCTGACGGGGTGTTTAAACGGTCTTTCAGGAGAAAAAGTTTTTCGTAAAAATGGTTAAGGGTGGGTGCTTGATTGGTTTTATATGCTTCAAAGGTGGCGTGGAGCTCAGGCGCAATGGCAGGGTTGTACATTTCCCTCCCTTTATAGCCGCCGTAGGCGAAGGCGCGGCCAATACCAATGGCCCCAATGGCATCCAGGCGGTCTGCGTCTTGTACAACTTGGGCCTCTAAGGTTGAAGGCATAGTAGAGACTCCCGCGCCTTTGAACGTGACCTCCCGTATGATCTGGCAGATGGGTTGAACCAAATCTTCTGCCGCACCCAAACTTCTGAGCCACGCCGCCGCCGCCGTAGGGCCGGCCTCTTCATCGCCCCCGTGAAATTTCCAGTCGGCAATGTCATGCAGAAGGGCGCCCAGTTGCACCACGGTCAGATCAGCCCCTTCCTTCTGCCCTATTGCCCGTGCGTTCTGCCAAACCCGCCTAATGTGCCACCAATCATGTCCCGAACCTTCGCCCGTGAAAAGACGCTCCACGTAACGGGCTGTTTTTTCTACCAGTACCTCTGCATTCATGACTGCAAATTAGCCAAAAAGTTTGGGTTGCCCCCGTTCTGTTTTGGGGCTGTTTTTCAGGAATCAGCCCCAAAACAGAACGGCACAGCAGTAAAGTAGATAATGTAGGTGGCTCGTTTACAAATTTTTCTTATCTGGAGGTTTCTAATTTCACAACCAAACCTAATGTTTACCAGTTAAGATAGAATAAAAAGTGCTATATTAAAATTTCAATATGTTCGGCGCGGCCGACCCCATACAAGGAATGTTTGCACACTACTACTTAGCCCCAGCGGAATGAGAACTTTAGTACTTTCACTTTTTCTGGCGGGTTCTTTTTCTGCCGCTTTTGCCCAGATTCCAGACCAACCGCCCGCAGATTCACTGGCTAAGCGGCAGACGCGGTTTAACATTTACCCCGTGGCCTATTACACCCCAGAAACCCAATTTGCGTTCGGGACCAAAATCATCCACGTCCGGAAACCCAAGGGAAGCTATGATACAGACCGCCCTTCCACGTTTTCGCCTACGCTGGTGTACACCACCAGAAAACAGATATTAACCGCCTTCACCACTGACATCTGGCGCAAACACAACAGGCTGCACTTTCAGGGCGTGGTGGAGTACAATGACTACCCGTACTTCTTCTTCGGGGTGGGCAATGATACCCCGGAAGAGGCTAAGGAAGCCTATACCAGCCGCACCGTGAATGTGTCTGCGCAGCTGGAGCGGCGTATTTTTGACATGGTCTACCTGGGCGCCCGCTATGAGTTCAAGTATGAGACCCTGCCCAAAGTGGCGCCAGAGGGGCAGCTGGCCCGGCAGGAGATCTTAGGGAGCGAGGGGTTCACCGCCTCAGGGGTTGGGCCCATGCTCTTGATTGACAGCCGGAACAATATTTTCACCCCTTCCAGAGGGCATTACCACCAGCTGTCTGTTGTTTACTTTCCCAAATTCCTGGGCAGCGAGACCAATTTCTCCCGCTACAAGTTTGACCTCCGGAAATATTTTTCAGGAATTGGACCGGGCGTGCTGGCCGTGCAGGGAATGGCTACGTTCACCCACGGAGACACCCCTTTTCAGTTTCTGTCGCCAATTGGCGGCGTGAACGTGATGCGCGGACTTTTAGAAGGGCGCTTTAGAGATGAAGATGCGCTGGTGGCGCAGGTTGACTACCGGTTCCCGCTCTTCTGGAAAATTGGCGGCGCCGTCTTTGGCGGCGCTGGTCAGGTAAACCAGCGGCTGGACAAGTCCAGGTTCAGTGATTTTCATACGGCTGGCGGCGGCGGCCTGCGGTATAAACTGAACAATGAAGGCATGGTGGTGCGCGGTGACGTGGCGTTCTCTCAGGAAGGAATGTATCTGTACTTTGCTTTCTCAGAGGCTTTTTAAGGACTAATTTACTCGGGTACAGCAATTATGCCAGCTGAATATGTGCTGGTTTTAAAAAGCCAGTCACATAACCCGCGTTCTGTTTTCGGGCCGTTTTTGGGAAAACAGCCCGAAAACAGAAAATGGAGTTGCTACCTTTGGTGACAATTCTAACTGTAGACCTTACCAGAATGACCGCCGTGGAAATTCTTGCCTTCTCCTGCCCTTCCTGCTTTGCAAAAAAGTTGCAGTCACTCCTAAAATGGCAGTGGGGTCTGGCTGCCAAAATAATATTGGGCTGTGCAATGGGAATAAGTAGTTCCTTTCTGGCGGGGGCTCAACCCGCGGCAGGCGCGGCCCCAGACTCAGTGACTGCAGAAACCAAACGCAAGCTGACCATTTTCCCCGTGGCCTCTTATTCCCCAGAGACTAGTTTTTCATTTGGGGCAAAGGGGATTTATGTCATCCGGCCTGCCGGAAGTTATGTCCGGGACCGCCCCACCTCCTACTCGCTTACCTTCTTCTATACACTAAAGCAGCAGATTATCTCCAGCCTGCGCGCCGACATCTGGCAGAACCACAACCGTGACCACTGGCAGGGAACGGCAAATTTTAATGACTACCCTTATGTGTTCTTCGGGATTGGGAACAAAGCCCCAGAAAGCGCAGAGGAAAACTACACCAGTCTGTCCTGGGATGGCTTTGTACAGTATGAGCGCCGTGTTTCACCAAAAATCTATGTGGGGGGACGCTATGACTTCAGGCATGAAGAATTAACTGAAACAGAAGCCAGTGGCATGCTGGCCGCGGGCGTTATAGAAGGCAGCACCGGCACCCGTGCCTCCGGCCTTGGCCCCACCCTCAGCTATGATACCCGTAACCATCTGTACACCCCCCGCAAGGGAGCGTATCATCAAGCCAGCGTGCAGGCCTTTGGGAAAGCTCTGGGGGGAAGCACTTCCTTTAACAGGTACACCCTGGATTTCAGGAAGTATTTTCCGGCCCCGGGCAGGGCGGTGGTGGCCGTACAGGCGCAGTTTACCGCCACCTCTGGAAAGGTGCCGTTTCAATACCTTGCCGCCATTGGCGGAAGCACATTGTTGCGGGGGTATTTAAATGCCCGCTACCGGGACCGCCACGCGGAGGTGTTTCAGGCAGAATACCGGTTGCCCCTCTTCTGGCGGATTGGGGTAGTGGCCTTTGCCGCCGCCGGCAAAGTAGCCCCAGACTTCTCTCAACTGGTCCCCACCAGCCTTCACCCGGCGGGTGGACTGGGAGTACGCTACCGGTTGAATGATGAGGGGATCAACCTGCGCGTAGACGCTGCCCTCTCTAAGTCAATGCCCGCTGTGTACTTTAGCCTGTACGAAGCCTTCTAGAGCTACTCTGTGTTATATAATAAAGGTGTACCTCCTCTCTCCAGATTCTCCAAAAGAAGCCTTCCGCTAGCAAGGTAGCGGGGATAAGAATAAGGGAAAGCCAGAAACACTGGAATGGTGTTACCGCGCGCAGCAGATGAAGCAGTGGCAGGCAGAGAAGTATTCCTATTTTCTTTCTGCGCCAGGGTGTAAGCCTCCCCCGCACGTTTAAGGCACACAGTAGGGAGCTAATAGTTAATGCCTATGCACTCGCTAGAAAAAGCAGCAGAACCCACGCGGCACTTCCTGGAGTACCGGAAACCTTATGTCACCAGAACAAAAGGGGGCAAAGAAAGAAGCAGGAGCCGTTGACACTTCTTCATAGAAAGTCTTGAGGTGCGTTTTTGGCCTGTTTTTCAGAAAACAGGCCAAAAACAGCAGATAACAAAAAAGGCTTCAACAGATGTTGAAGCCTTTTTATGAGCCCCCTGCCGGGATCGAACCAGCGACCTACTGATTACAAGTCAGTTGCTCTACCAGCTGAGCTAAGGAGGCGTTTCGCTTTCAGAACTGTGATCGTTGCTGAAAGCGATACAAAAGTAGTAGTCTGTTTTCTATTTGCAAATACCTCCCAAACTTTTTTTTGAAGGTTTTGGGCAACAGACTGAAAGTCAACTTGAAAAATTTTACTGCGCCCGCAACGCCTTCAGTTGGCGCTTCAGTTGCTGGATGCGCTCATTGGCATCATCAATCTTTGACTGGTACTCCTCGCGCAGTTTTTCTGCGTTCTTGGAGCGGGCAAAGAATTCAATGTTGGTCTTGAGCGTAGAGATATCATTCTCCAGCATAATAATGTCGCGGCGCAGGTGTTGCTCTTTCTGGTACAGCTTGTGGTCAGCGTCTGGGCTGGATTTCAGCTGCTGCAGTTGCAGTTTGAACAGGGTCTGCTCCTTCTGCTCAGGCGTCAGCTCCGGAACTTTGTCCAGGTACTTGGCCAGCAGTTGCTGGAAACGGTCTTCCTGCTTGCCATTGCGCTTGCCGTCACTTCCCAGGCTGTCCCAGTCCTGCCTGACCTGGTTAAACCCGTCTAAATGGCCCACAAAGGTAGGGTCAGCCACCTGGGTAGCCAGCTGCTCCAGAAACTCCTGCTTCTGCGAAGAAAGCTGGTTCTGCTTGCTCTCCTGGTTTTTGGCCTCTGCGTGCAGACGGTCAAAGAACGTATTACACGCGTTTCTGAAACGGTTCCAGATTTTGTCTGAGTACTTGTCTGGCACGCGGCCAATGGTTTTCCATTTCTTCTGCAGCTGGATCAGCTTCTCTTTGGTGCTGTCCCACTCCTCAGACTCCTGCAGGGCTTCCGCTTCCTCACAAAGGGCTACTTTTTGACGGTAGTTGCCCATCTTCTCCTCATCCAGCGCCTTGAAGAAGCTGTTTTTATTGTGGAAGAACGCTTTGTAGCTGCTCCAGAAGGCTTTGTTGACCTCTTCGGCATTTTCTTTAGGCACCAGGCCGGCCGCATCCCAACGCTCTTTCAGCTGCTGGATCTGGTCTGTTTTGTCGCGCCAGTCATTGATGCGCTCGTTTTTGAAGTGCTGGAACTGCTCAATCTCCTGCAACAGCGCACGTTTCTTCTCCAGGTTGGCGGTTTCTTCAGTGCGGCGAGCCTCAAAAAAAGTCTTCTTGCGGTTGTGCACCTGCTCAGACGCCTGTATAAAGCGGTTCCAGATCTGGTCACGCACGTCATTGGGCACAGGGCCAATATGCTTCCATTCGTCATGCAGGTGACGGAGTTCCTGCAAGGCTTTGTTGATGTTCTGCTCGTTTGCCAGCGCCTCTGCCCGTTCTACCAATTGGGTTTTGGCATCAAGGTTTTTCTTGCGGTCCAGCTCTTTCAGTTCAAAAAAGATGCTGCGGTTGTTGTAGTACATGTCCAGCAGCGCATGGTATGAGTTCCAGAGCTGCTGTGCCTCCGCGTTGGGAACCGGGCCTATGGCTTTCCACTCGGCCTGAAGTTCTTTGATGGCATTGCCGCTGGTCTGGGTCTCTGAACCCTCTACAAATGCTCTCAGACGCTCCAGCAGGTCCTGCTTCTTCTGCAGGTTGCTGATTTTCTGCTCCTCTTCCTGGCGCTGCTCTCTGAAACGGGCTTCCCGGAAGCGTTGCATGGCCTGCTCCACTTCTTTGTGCTCCTGCGGGGCGTGGTACTCAAAATCGTCTTCTTCGCCACCGTCGGCTACAAAGCGTTTCAAGGCCTCTGCCCGCTCCAGCTGGAAGTGCTGGTCATAAACCTTGTATAGCTCTGCTACTGCTTTGCCCGCTTTGCGCGGCTGGCCTTCCCTGGTCAAGGTCAGGATCCGTTTCCTGATTTCCTCCCCGGAAAGGCTGGTGATGTCTTCCTCCTGCGCATGCAGGTCCTCCTCCTCCTCCTCTTCATGCTCCGCCCCGGGGGCGGAACCTGCCGGAGCGTTGGCGGCGGGCGCCACGGGAATGCCTGCCACCGGGGTGTTAGGGGCATTGGCGTGGGCTACCGGCGTGACCGGTTCAGCTTCTGTCTGATTTTCTTCTATGGGCGCTTCTGAGGCAGCAGGCAGGGGAATGTTCTCAACCGGAGTGGCCTCCTCTTCTGCGGCGGCTGGTTCGCTTACCGGTGCCCCGGTTGGCTCTGCCGCTGCCGGTTCTGTGACTGGCTCCTCAGAGGTTAGCACCGCTGACTGGGTTTGATCAGGCTGCACCACTGGAGCCGCCGTTTCTTCAGGCTGGGCGGCTGGCGCCGAAGCTTCAGGAGCCGGTTCTTCTACGGCTGCAACCGGGCTGGCCGCCGGCTCTGCCGGAGCAGACGGGGACTGGTTGCGGGAATTTATTTCGGCCAAACGCTCCTCCAGAATGCGGCGCTGCTCCTGAGCGCGGTCTTGGGCGGTTTGATCTTCCGTTTTGTCGTTCTGCTGATTTTCCGGGTTCTGGTTCATCATACACGGGTGGCTTGCGCCGTTGGGTTAGTTTAAACTTGGGTCTGCCGGGTAGTTGGAATACATTTTGTATTTCCCGCCCATCTCTTTCAAGATGTCGCGCCACAAGCTATCTATATTCAAAGTAAGCAATTTATTTGCAGCATTGTTATTTACAAACCAAACATTTTTCTGTACCTCTTCTTCCAACTGGCCGGGGCTCCACCCGGAGTACCCAACAAAGAACCTGATCTCGTCTTCTTTGACCAGCCCCTGGTTGAGCCAGCGGGTCAGTTCCTCAAAGTCACCGCCCCAGTACAGGTCACTGGCAATGGGTTGGGCATCTGTTAAATGGGGCAGGCGGTGAATGTAGTGCAGGGTGTTGGGCTGCATGGGGCCTCCCACGGCCAGCGCCATGTCAAACACGTCTCCGTTCACCTCTACCACGTCAGACAGCTGCAGGTTGGAGACACGGTTCAACACCAGCCCCACGGTGCCTTCTTTATCATGCTGGCAGATCACGATCACACTCCTCTCAAAGTTGGGGTCCCCCAGGAAAGGCTCTGAAATCAGGATACTGCCGTTCTTTATCGCTTTAGCCATATTGCAAGGGTCTAGTTTTCTGTGGTCAATGTCTTCTATACGTACTAAAAAGGGGCACATATGGTTTGAGCAATCCCTTTCTCTGCACT
Organism: Rufibacter ruber; assembly: GCF_014138425.1. Lineage (NCBI taxonomy): Bacteria > Pseudomonadati > Bacteroidota > Cytophagia > Cytophagales > Hymenobacteraceae > Rufibacter > Rufibacter ruber. The sequence continues at coordinate 93,772 of NZ_JACJIQ010000007.1, read as the reverse complement.
TAATTAACGTATAAATACCCAATTGCAGTATCCTGAATTCTTCCTGCACGCCTCTGTCACAACTTTGTGTTTAAATATATTCCCTACTTTTGGAGATACAAACCATTGTTCTACTTCTATGTCATCACCACTGTCGCTTGCTGATATAAGAATCAATTATTCGCTGAAAGTGCTTACCCCGGAGGCGGTGGCCCACAGCCCGCTGGAACAGTTCAACACCTGGATGCAGGAGGCGCTTTCGGCCAAGGCCGATGAAGCCACCGCCATGACACTGAGCACGGCAGATGCCCAGGGAAAACCCTCTGCCCGGGTGGTGTTGCTGAAAGAAGTCACTGCGCAGGGTTTTGTGTTCTACACGAATTATGAAAGCCGAAAGGGAAACCAGCTGGCCCAAAACCCTTATGCCGCCCTTACTTTTTTCTGGCCGGTGCTGGAGCGCCAGGTGCGCATTGAGGGAACGGTGCAGCGGGTAGACGGTGAGACCTCAGACACCTACTTCCAGAGCCGCCCGCGCGGCAGCCAGATTGGGGCCTGGTCATCGCCGCAGAGCCAGCCCATTGCGGACAGGAACGTTCTGGAGGAACTGGAGAAAGAAAATACCCGCAAGTTTGCTGACCAGGACCCGCTGCCGCGCCCACCGCATTGGGGCGGTTACGTAGTGGTGCCGGAGCGGGTGGAGTTTTGGCAGGGCCGGCCCAACCGTCTGCATGACCGGCTGGTGTATGAGCCCAATGCGAAGGGTGGCTGGAGTCTGCAGCGCCTGGCCCCTTGAGGTGCGTTTTTGGCCTCTTTTTCTAAAAACAGCTTAAAAACAGCCCATGGCAGAAATATTACCTGTGAAAGGGTTCAGGTACAACCCCCGGTTACCGTTCAGCATTGATGCCCTTACGTCTCCCCTCTTTGACGTGGTGTCTCTGAAACAGCGGCAGGCATTGTACCGGAACTCCTACAACAGCATCCATTTGTCTGTGCCCCCCGGCCCAGACCCCGCACAAAGCGCCCGCCGCACCGCTGAACATTGGAAACGCGCTGGAATTCTGCTGCAGGACCCGCTGCCGGGCATCTACGTGTACTACCAGTACTTTAGACTGCCCGGCTCAGACCGCGAGTACTGCCGTAAAGGCTTTCTATGCCACATCAAAGCCTATGCGTGGGAAGAGCAGGTTATCCTTCGGCATGAGAACACCATTCCGGCGGCGGTCAATGACCGTATTGAGCTGCTGGAGCAGACACAGATGCACACCAGCGCCACCCACGGCCTCTACACAGATGACAATCATATTCTGGAGCGGTTCATGGATGAAAGCATCACTTCGCCCATTTATGAGTCAGAAGATTATCAGGGCGTGCGGGATGTGCTCTCGGTGATTCATGACGCGCAGGTGATTCAGCGGTTTGTAGACCATGTGAAAGACCAGAAAATCATTCTCGCAGATGGGCACCACCGCTATGAGGGTTCCCTCGCTTACCGGCAGAAAATGCTGGCGCAGCACCCCGCTGCCACCGGTGACGAGCCCTTCAATTACCACCTCATGTACCTGACCAATGCGGCCGCAGATGATTTGCGTATTCTGCCCACGCACAGATTGCTGGAGAAACTCCCGCTGGCACCAGACGTTTTTATTGCAAAGCTGCAGGAGTTCTTCACCGTTACCCCCATTGATGAAGCCTATGACCTGAATGAGGTGATCACCGGCAAAAAATGGGCCATTGGCATTTACCTGCGCGGCGAGGCGTATAAAGTCAGGCTAAAGCCGGAAGTGCATGACCAGCTGGCCTGGCCGCTCCCACCCGAAGTGAAGACGCTGGACCTGACGGTGATGCACTACTTCCTTTTGGAGCGTGTACTGGGCATCTCTGCCGAAGAGCAACGCCAGTACCCCGGCCTGTCTTACGTGCGCAGCTTCGCCGAATGTCTGTCTAAAGTAGATGCTGGCCAAGCCACTGTGGCTTTGATTACCAATGAGGTGAAGATGGAGGAAGTGCAGCGCGTCTGCCTTTCTGGTGCAGTCATGCCTCAAAAGTCAACGTTCTTTTACCCTAAGGTGATCTGTGGTTACCTGTTTAGCTCCATACAAGAAGATGAATTTTACTAAAACCTACATCCTCGCCTCCAATTCACCCCGCCGCAAAGAGCTGCTCACCAATTTGGGGCTGCCGTTCCAGACGCGGGTAAAGGAAGTGGATGAGAATTTTCCGCCGGATCTGGTGCGGGCCGAGGTGGCCGAGTATCTAGCCGCCCATAAAGCCAGCGCCTACCGTCAAGACCTGCAGCCTGAGGAGGTCCTCATCACCGCCGACACCATTGTGTGTCTGGATGAGAAAGTGCTGAACAAGCCCCTGAGCCACGCTGAAGCCACCCGCATGCTCACGCACCTCTCCGGCCGCAGCCATGAGGTGTACACCGGCGTCTGCCTGATGAGCCTGGAGAAGAGCGTGGTTTTCTCTGACGTGACCACCGTCCATTTCAGAGACCTCACCCGTGACGAGATTGATTTTTACATCAACCAATATACCCCTTTTGACAAAGCAGGGAGCTACGGCGCCCAGGACTGGTTGGGCATGGTAGGCATTGAACGCATAGAAGGCTCCTACTTTAACGTAATGGGGCTGCCTGTGCACCGGTTGTATGAGGAGCTGCAAACCTTTTAAGCCGCAGTTTGCTTGCAGAGCCTTTTCCCAAACTGTGGAGAAAAGCTGTCTTTGGGGTAATCTGGCCAGGCCGCTGTTTTAGGGCTACTTTTCTAAAAACAGGCCGAAAACAGAAATTTCAGAGAACCGGTTTTGGTAAGTAAAAGGGATGAAAAACTAAAACTACAGCCCACAAGTTGTTTTGCTCCTGCCAGAAACTCTTTAAGGTTTGCCAGCGCAACCGGCCTCAATGAGGTTCTGGCAGGTGCCTGGGCGGAGCAGCAACGTTGGTGGGTGAAGTAACCAGGAAGGCAGCGCCTGATACGTCTCTATGCCGCCTGCAAGACAGATTATTTTCTTGTTTTGAGTTTCCTGTTTTGGGGCTGTTTTGGCAAAAACAGCCCCAAAACAGGAAAAGCCGCCTTCATGAAAGGGCGGCTTTTTCTGTGGCAGGCAGGCGGGAGTAGCCTACTTGAACTGGTCCTTTAGAATGTCTATTTCAACCCCCGGGCCAACTCCTTCATACAAAATGCGGTACACGGCAGAGACAATGGGCATCTCCACATTTAGGCGTTTGTTGAGCTCATGAATACTTTGCACCGCGTAATAGCCTTCTGCCACCATGTTCATTTCAAATTGGGCAGATTTAACGGTGTAGCCCCGGCCAATCATGTTCCCGAAGGTGCGGTTCCGGCTAAACTGTGAATAAGCGGTCACCAGCAGATCTCCCAGATACGCACTGCCGGTGAGTTTACGGGGCAGCGGCATAATGGCGTGCAGGAAGCGTTCAATCTCTTCCATGGCATTGGAGACCATCACTGCCTGAAAGTTATCCCCGTAGTTCAGGCCGTGGGCAATGCCGCAGGCCAGCGCAATAATATTCTTCAGGACGGCACAGTACTCCACCCCGTCAATGTCATCTAACGGGTTGGCCTTCACGTAGCGGTTTCTTAGCAGCTGGCAGAACGCCTCTGCCCGGTCAATGTCATGTGAGCCAATGGTAAGGTAAGACTGCTTCTCCAGCGCCACTTCCTCTGCGTGGCACGGGCCGGCAATGACACACTGGTGTTCGGCGGGTACGCCGAAATGGTTTTTCAGAAAATCTGTGATGAGCACGTTTTGGCCGGGAATCATGCCTTTTACCGCTGATACCAAGGTTTTGCCTTGAAAGGCCTCTGCCGACAGCAGCGAAAGCGCCTGTTGGATAAAAGCGGCCGGAACCGCAACAATCACCCAGTCGGCCTCCTGTATGGTGGCCTGGATGTTGTTAGAAGGCAAGACGTAGTTCAGGTCAAACTTGACACCGCTGATGTACCGCGGGTTATGGCCAAACTGCTGCAGGTGCTGCACATCTTCTGTGTTCCGAAGCCACCAACGCACCTCTGCTTTGTTTTCAGACAGGATCTTCACCAAAGCGGTGGCCCAACTGCCACCGCCCAGTACTGCTATTTTCGTTTTTTCTTGCAAACCTTATTCTTCTTCAGACGAATCTTCTTTTGTATCAGCCCCAAGTGACTTTTCATCTTTCACGGTGACCTTAGCCCCGTCTTTCAGTTGTTTTGACACGGCTCTGAAAGGTCCGGAAACTACTTCCTGACCGGCTTTTACCCCTGAAAGGATTTCAATGTTGTCAAAGTCACTGATGCCAGTTTTTACTTTCACCATGGTGACTTTGCCTTTCTCATGCACAAAGACTACTTCATCTGGCCTGTCTTCGGCCCTTACCGGTTTGTCTTCGGCGCCGGCATTGTTCTCTTTCTCTGGTCCACCCGCTTTTTCGCCGGCTTTTTCTTTGGCTCTGGTAGTAACCGCCGCCAAAGGTACTGAAAGTACGTTTGTTTTCTGATCAGTGATGATGTCAACAGAGGCGGTCATGCCCGGGCGGAACGGGGAGCGGCCATTTTTCTGGAGCAAATCCTGATAAGATTCATTGATCAGCCTGATTCTGACTTCAAACTCGGTTACAGCCTCCAGGGTGGCGGCGTCTTTGGCGGTGTTGGCAATAGAGGTTACTACGCCTTTGAATTTGCGGTTGGAGTTGGTGTAGGAGTCTACCTCTACAATGGCAGAGTCATTTAGGTGCACCCGTACAATGTCATTCTCATTCACGTTCACCCGCACCTCCATGTTGCTTAGGTTGGCAATGCGCATGATCTCGGTACCCGCCATCTGGGAGGTACCCACCACACGCTCCCCTTTCTCTACATTCAGTTTTGAGACGGTGCCGCTTACCGGGGCGTAGATGGTGGTTTTCTCCAGGTTTCTTCTGGATTCCTCCAGTGAGGCGCTGGCGCTGCGCACGGTTGATTCGGCAGCCCTGATGGCTTGTCTGGCCGCATCTACCTCTGCTTTGTTCGCCTCATACTGTGCTTTGGCGGCATCAAACTCAGAACGGGAAATCACCTTCTGCTCAAACAGCTTCTGGTTACGCTCAAAAGACTGCCTGATGTTTCTGCTGTTGGCCAAGGCCTGGTCTAACCGGGCCCGTGCCTGGGCCAGGTTGGCCCGCTGGGTGTTTACAGAGGCAGACTGCATTTCTACCATTGCCTGGTAGTTGTCAGGCCTGATGCGGAGCAGCAGCTGCCCTGCTTTCACTGAATCGCCTTCCTTTACATAGAGTTCAGTGATTTCACCAGACACGTCTGGGCTGATTTTTACCTCAATCTCCGGCTGAATTTTACCGGAGGCGCTTACTTTCTCTACAATGGTGGTGGGTTTAGCTTTGGCTACAGCCACTTCAATGCCTTCTTCTTTCCCAATCCAGCCGTTCTTTTTCGCCACTAATAAGAATACCAACAGCAGCACTACCAGGCCACCCAGAATGTAGATTAGTTTATTTGATTTACGCTTCGCCATAATAGGGTTAAAGTGTGATGGTTTTGCCTTGGTAAAAATCTAAAATCTTTAATTTAAACGTGTAGTCGTATTTTGCCTGGATTATGTCTGACTGAGCTTTGACAAGGTTGTTTCTGGCAACGTTAAAATCTACATTGTTGATGAGCCCATTATTAAGGCGAATCTCTGCATTTTTATAAGCTTGTTCAAAAGCTTCCAGTTGTTTTCTTGCAGCTACAAAACGCTTTTGCGCCCCTACAGCATCAGTGTAGGCTTGGGCAATGGTTTGTTTCAATTCGTTCTTGGCAATGTCTGAGGAGATTTCGGCATTTCTTAACCCAATCTTAGACAGCTGCACGTTGTTTCTCACCCTAAACCCGTTGAAAATTGGAACATTCAGATTGATCCCAATAAACTGGCCTACGTTGTCTTGTAACTGGTCAAAGTATGGGTACTTAACTTCATTCTGCTGTGGGCTGTACAGAATCAATTCCTGGCTCATGGCCGGGTCAATAAAACCAATAGGCCGCCCAACTGTGGTATTCCCGAAGGAAATCAGAGAATTTCCACTAGAGTAACGGGTGCTTACACTTCCAACCAAACTCAAACTGGGGTAATAGGCTCCTCTGGCAATCTCAATATTTCTAGTCGCACTTTGAATCCTGAGCCTGGTCCTTAGTATTTCTGGCATCCTGTCTGAGGCGGTAGCATACACATCCTCAGCGTTGAACCCTATAACTGATTGATCTGGATTAGGGATCTCTGGCACCACAATAGAAAAATTGGCAGGGTTGGCGTTCGTTAGATTTAATAATTGGATAAGACGCAGTTCTGCCAGTTCAATGTTGTTTTGCGCATTAATGATATTTAATTCATCACTAGCAATTTGCGCGTTAAGGTCTAACACATTGCTTTCAGGAACGCTTCCAGCCCTGAACAGCTTTTCAGTTCGTTCTAACTGGCTTTGGGTAAGGGTTAAACGCTCTTGGTTGGTTTTAAGGATTTCCTGATTGAGCAAGACATTCATGTAAGCGGTTACCACATTGAGGGTAACATCATTCTTCACTTTCTGCTGGTCTAACTGACTCGCCTGGTATTCTAATCTGTTCCTTTTAATAGTGTTATGCGTCTGTAAACCACTAAATAGATTGACAGAACCATTCACACCAACATTGCCAGACCATATCTGAGTGTTTTGTATCTGATTTCTAACAGGATCCAGGAAGAAACCATTATTAAACCCATGAGAGGCGCTGCCATTGACGGTGGGAAGTTGATTAGCTCTTGACTGGTTTACGTCAATAGCCGCTTGCTCCACTGAAAGCCCAGACTGAATGATTTGCAGGTTATTTTTAACCGCATGGTCTACACACTGTTGCAGAGACCAAACTGTTTCTGAGCCAGTAGTGGTTTGGGCGCTCATGAAAGTGCTTGCACCCAGTACCAATCCCAAAGTGGCTAGTACAGAAGAAGAGAAACGTCGCATTTATAAGTCAATATTAGGGATATAGATCACGTTTTTGACCCAGCTCAACTGCCTGATGTATTCCAGTGAGATGGGGCGCAACCCTGAGTCCATTTCAATGAACTGGCGGGCTAAGTCATGGCGGCCTTTCCTGGACACGTTCATGGTGGCAATATTGCAGTCATCATGCGCTATCACATTGGCAATGAAGGCAATGCTGCCTGTCACATCATCTGCGTCAATGATGAGCGTGTGCAGGTTGGCCGAAAAATTGGAGGGGAAGCCGTCTACTTCCACTATACTAATGACACCGCCGCCCCTGCTTTGCCCCACTACCTCAGCCATGCGCCCATCTGCCGCTGTTAAATTCAGCTTAATGGTATTAGGGTGCATGGTAGAGGCATTCCCTACTGACTTAAAGCTATACTTTAGGCCTCGCTCCTTTGCATGTTCAAACGCCTCCTTAATGCGGGTGTCGTCGGTTTTAAAATCCAGCAGGCCCGCTATGATGGCCCGGTCACTCCCGTGCCCTTCATAGGTGCGGGCAAAAGAGTTGTAAAAGGTCACCGTGGCCTCTACTGGCAACGCTCCCAAAATTCTGATGGCGGCGCGGGCTATCCTCACCACCCCTGCCGTGTGCGAACTGGAGGGGCCTATCATCACAGGGCCTATCATATCAAATATACTGCTCTTCTCAGCCATGGTCTCTCATATACTTCCGGCGTCAAAGTTAAAGATATTGTGGAGCTATAAAAGCCTCTGGTGTTCCTGGGTGGTGCCTTTTCTGCTGCAAGATGCGGTTCCCCAATAAAAGGTTGCCTCTGAGCAGGAACAAAGCGGCAATGTCACCAAATACAAGAACTTTTACTTTCTTTGTCGCAGGTTCAAAAGGTTTCTTACAAAGTATTCAGAAAATAATATATGCCAGAGCACAAGTTTTCCCCCCAGGTTTTGGATTTGTTAGATCGTCTGCAGCAGAAGTACAACCCCCTGGGGCAAGATTTGGCCGGTTATCTGGAGGGCCTGCTCTATTCTGACTTCCTGAATTATTGGGACTATATTCACCTGGATACCCTTTTGAGCCTGCAAACGCCCCGCACCAAGATCCCTGATGAAGAGATTTTCATCATGTACCACCAGATCACCGAGCTTTATTTCAAGCTTTGCCTGCATGAGTACCAGCAGTTAGGCAATGACCCGGCCCCCACGGTGAACAAGGTAATTCAGCGGGTGGGACGCATTAACCGCTATTTTGAAAACCTGATTGCCTCCTTTGATGTGATGGTAGACGGCATGGACCAGCGGGAGTTCCTCAAATTCAGGATGGCGCTCATGCCGGCCAGCGGCTTCCAGTCTGTGCAGTACCGCATGATTGAAATCTGCTCTACTGATCTGCGCAACCTCACAGACAAGGCCAAGCGCCAGGCACTGGGCCAGCAGAGCACCCAGGAGGAGCTTTTTGGCTGCATTTACTGGAAAGAAGGCGCCACAGAGGCGGCCACCGGCGCCAAAACCCTCACGCTGTTACAGTTTGAGGAAAAATATTCTGACCAGCTGATCCAGCATGCCCGGGAGTACCAGCACAAGAACCTGTGGTTTATAGTGAAGCAACTGCCCCAGGAAGATCAGCAGAATGAGAAACTGATTGCCCACTTAAAGGAGCTGGACAGTAATGTCAACGTGAACTGGCCGCTCATGCACTACAAGTCGGCGGTGCGGTACCTGCACCGGAACCCAGATGATATTGCCGCCACCGGCGGAACCAACTGGCAGAAATACCTTCCGCCCCGCTTTCAGAAACGCATCTTCTACCCGGAGATCTGGACCCAGCAGGAAATAGACAACTGGGGCAAAGGCTGGGTGAATGATATTGTGGGCGAAGTAGATTAAGTACCAGGCCTAAGACTTTTCCTTTCCCATCTCTTGCGGTTTTCTGTTTTTGGCCTGAAATCTGAAAAACAGGCCGAAAACGAATTTTCTTTCCCTGCTTTTGGTTACGGGGGAGTGCGTATCTTTGCAGCAGCAATTGCCGTCAACCCTAAAAGACAGCACCCTTTAAGGTTAACTACCTTACCCCGTACCATGAAAAAAGAACTTGATCTGGTCTTAGCGCCCCAGGTGGCCTTTGACCCTGCTCTACTGGAGCAGGAGCTCCTGCAGCAAGCTGGCCTGCCGGCCACCCATGCCTCTGCCTACATCCATAAAATTAAACGCTCCATTGACGCCCGCGGCCGCAAGGTACAGGTAAAGGTACGGGCTGATGTGTATGACCAGACCCCAGATCTTTCCTCTATCCTCCCCACGTACGTGTACCCTGAGGTAAAACCCAACGCCAAACGGGTGGTCATTGTGGGGGCCGGGTCAGCAGGCCTGTTTGCCGCGTTGCGGTGCCTGGAACTGGGCCTCAAACCTGTAATACTGGAACGTGGCAAAGATGTGCGCACCAGAAGGCGGGACCTGGCGGCCATCAACAAAGAGCACCTAGTCAATCCAGATTCTAATTACTGCTTTGGTGAAGGCGGCGCGGGCACCTATTCAGACGGAAAGCTCTATACCCGCTCCAAGAAACGGGGCGATGTGCAGCGGGTGCTCCAAATCCTGGTGCAGCACGGGGCCACGCCCGATATTCTTTTTGATGCCCATCCCCATATTGGCACCAATAAGCTGCCGGTCTTGATTGCGCAGATACGGGAAACCATCTTACAGGCGGGCGGTGAGATTCATTTTAACACGCGGGTTACTGATTTCCTGGTGGAGAACCAGCAGATTAAAGCCGCAGTGACCGCCAGCGGGGCTGTCTTTGACGGTGAGGCGGTGATTCTGGCTACCGGGCATTCGGCGCGGGATATTTATGAGCTGCTGCACAAGAAGGGTATTCTCATAGAAGCCAAGCCCTTTGCCATGGGCGTGCGGGTAGAGCATCAGCAGAGCCTGATTGACGGCATTCAATACCACTGTGACGGTGACCGCGGGAACTACCTGCCAGCAGCCTCTTACGCGTTGGTGCAACAGGTGGCGTGGCGGGGCCAGGAACGCGGGGTGTTTTCATTCTGCATGTGCCCCGGCGGCTTTATAGTGCCTTCGGCCACAGCCCCCGGCGAGGTGGTGGTGAACGGCATGTCCCCCAGTCGGCGCGATTCAAAGTTTGCGAACTCAGGGATAGTGGTGGCCATTAACCTGGAAGACATGGACCTGAAGCAGCATGGCGCACTGGCCGGTTTACGGCTGCAGCAGGCGCTGGAACAGAAAGCCTGCGCCGCAGCCGGAGGCACCCAGATGGCCCCGGCGCAACGCCTCCATGATTTTGTGAAAGGCAAGGTGTCGGCTTCGCTGCTGGAGACGTCTTACCAGCCCGGGCTGGCCAGTGTAGACATGCTGGAGGTGCTGCCGCCCATGATTGGCCAGCGCCTGAGAGGCGGTTTTCAGGAGTTTGGGAATAAGATGCGGGGCTACCTCACCAATGAGGCTCAGATTGTGGGGGTGGAAAGCCGCACCTCCTCCCCGGTCCGGATTCCCAGAGACAAGGAGACGTTGAGGCACCCGCAGATTCAGAACCTTTTTCCGTGCGCCGAGGGGGCCGGTTACGCCGGCGGTATTGTCTCAGCCGCCATGGACGGGGAGCGCTGCGCAGAACAGGTAGCGCTGCTGGTGCAGCGGTAGTCCTTTTCTCCATAAAATTACGTATACCGGTAACCAGATAGGGAGATATATTCCCTTTCGGATGACTTTAAAAGCAAACCTATGAAGAAGACCGTAGTTTTGGGTGCCTCAGACAACCCCAGCCGTTATAGCTATAAAGCCGTGCACCAGTTAAAGCGGAGCGGCCATGAAGTGGTGCCGGTGGGCATTAAGAAAGGAGAAGTAGCCGGCCTGGCCATTGAAACAGAGAAGCCTGAGGTGACGGGTGTAGATACGGTGACCCTGTATGTGGGGCCGCAAAACCAGCCCAGCTGGTATGACTATATCCTCTCCCTGCAGCCTAAGCGCATCATCTTTAACCCGGGCACTGAAAATTATGAGCTGGAAAAAAAAGCCCGTGAGCAGAATATTGAGACGCTGCACGCCTGTACGTTGATCATGCTTTCCGTAGGCAACTACTGAGCGTTGCCCCACAAGGCATGTATGAAGTTGTCTTTTGGGTAGCAGAGAGCCATAACCAATACCGGAACCCCCGCTTTTACCTGCTGGGCCCCGCTGCTCTACCGGGCAAACTATTCCAATTGATAACCGATCTTTAAACAACCGCCTCCTGTTTTTGGCCTGTTTTCTGAAAAACAGGCCAAAAACAGGAGGCGGTTGTTACTATAAAAAGGGGAGTAAATTCTTCTTGCTGGTTTTAAGGCCGGCCGCTTTTAAATCTTTATAGCCGCCCACGTTGTACACGTTTTTAAACCCTGCCTCCTGCATCATCTTCAAGGCCTGGCTGCTTCGGTTGCCGGTGGCGCAGTAGAGGTAGTAGGTCTGGTTCTTGTCCCAATTCTGGAACTCCTCCTGGAATTTTCCGCCGCGCCAATCAACGTTTTGTGCCTTCTTCAGGTGCCCCGCCTGAAATTCTTCAGGAGTTCTGACATCAATCACTCTCCCTTTCTCTTTGCTGGTCATTTCTTTGAACTCAGCGGGGGTAAGGGCAACGGGTTTGTCTTGCACGCTGGAGGAGAGCAAGGAGAACTGCAGGCAAAGGACAAGGAGAAGTTTCATAATGTTAAATTTATTTAAGGTATAAATACAGCTATAGAATAACAGATGCTTGTAATTATAAGGCTTCTACCTGCCAGATAGTTCAGGTTGAGCACATATATAAGCAGAGAGCCCCTGCGTTTCTGAGCTATATTTCACAAATCAGCGCAAAAGTAATAAAACTCCCCGCCATCTTTCTCCCCCTTGGCAACAAGAGCAGCCCCATTAAAGGTGATGTATGGGTTTATACGCTCCTAATAATTGTCATTTGTTGTTCCTCTGCTATAGAATGCTTCCGCATCCTTTTATCTTTACCTGAAAATATTTTTAAACCTCAGGCAACCCAGAAGCAAGGTGGCGCATCTACCCTTTAAACAAACCCTACATTATCGTTTAAACTTTTACAACCCGTGGACGAGATAGAACTGGTAAAAGCACTGCAGAAAGGCGATGCCAAAGCCCAGCGATTCTTATATGAACGCTTCGCCGGTCCCATGATGGGGGTTTGCGTGCGTTACCTTAAGAACGAGATGGATGCCGAGGAGGTCTTGATAAACGGGTTCATGAAAGTGTACCAGCATGTTGACAGGTTTGAGCAGAAAGGAAGCTTTGAAGGCTGGGTTCGCCGCATCATGGTCAATGAAGCCCTGCAGCACCTCCGCAAACAGGAGCCCATGCACCTGGCCATTGAGAAAGAGCAGTACCACCTGGCCTCAGAAGACGCCACCCCAGACAGTGACATGTCAGCAGAGGAGATGATGGAGATGTTGCATGGCCTGCCAGCGGGGTACCGGGCGGTTTTCAACCTGTACGCCATTGAAGGCTATTCGCACAAGGAGATTGCAGAGATGCTTCAAATCTCAGAGGGAACCTCCAAGTCTCAGTTAAGCAAAGCCCGGGCCATGCTACAACGCATGCTGGCCCAACAGGGAGTAATGATTGTTATCTAACCATACCAGAACAGACAAAGACATGAGCGCCGAAGATTTAGATAAACTTTTCAGAGACAAACTGCACAACCGGCCCGTTGCCCCCAGCAATGAAGCCTGGGAGCGCCTGCAGGCTGGTATGCGTATGCAGCCAGCCGCCCCGCAAATGGAGCGCAAGCCGCTAACCATGTGGTATTACTCAGCGGCCGCAGCGGTCACCCTGCTGCTGGGGGCTGGGTTCTGGGTTGCCAGGGATGAAGTGAGCCCGCTGCAGCCCAACGCTACCGTTGCCACCGTACAGAAGCCTGCCGCCGCCACTCCTACCCCTTCTGAGGAGGCGTATCCGGCTGCCGGGCTGCAGCAGCAGCAGCAGCAGACGGCCGCTGCGGCAGAGGTGCCTGCAGATTTTTCCGGGTCTGCCTCTGTGGGAAAAGCACAGAACAGCCAGCATCTGGCCACCGTCACAGAAAAAGAAAAAAAATACAGCCCTCAGGCAACCGCAGAAAAGAGTCCTGCATCTATCATTTCAAAAGGGACTAAAACCACAACGAAAATGCCCCGCACTACTTTCACCCCTGATGCCCCAGCCGACGCAATGGCCAGTGCGCAGCCCAAAGCCTCAGTGACTGAAAGTGCTACTGAACCTAAGGCGGAGACCTTGGAAATCATTGTGAAACTGGACAACAACCAGCACAGCGCAGTGGCCATGGCTCCAGCAGAAGAGGCCGCCGCCTCTCCCTCAGAGTCAGCGCGAGCAGGTACCGGCAAAGTGCTCAAAGGCATCTTCAAACAGGTGAAAAACCTGCGTGATGGGGAGAAAGTCAACCTGGCTGAACTAGGTATCTCCAAGCACACATTTGCTCTTGAGACCAATATTGGTCACAAGAAAATCTCAAAGACAATAGAACTTTAAAATCCAACTGTGATGAAACGTTTACTAACGCTGCTTTCAGCCATCATGATGGCTGCCGCAATCGCCTTGCCTTCTATGGCCACTTCCAATCATCTTTCAGGCGCTGCAATGCCAGATACGCTGATTCTTAAACTCAAGAACAACGCCCGCGTGCTGGTGGTGGTGAATGATCTGAAAGATTTGAAAAGTATAAAAGGCCAGAGCCTTGACTCCCTGGTGGGGCTGCTGGAAAAACACACCACTGAGATAGAAAGGGCCGGACAGGCCGCCAGTGACTCTGCCGTAACCATTACCGTTTCTACAGAGAAAGACGGTTCTAATACAGAGCAGGTCAACATTACCATAGCCCAGAACGGGAAGAACGGCAAGCAGGTCATCACCAAGACCATCAGGAATGTGAAGATTGATGTGGAGAAAGACGAGGAGAACAACAAAACCTCCATCAAAATCAATTCGGCAGATGATGACGATCATGACGACGACGATGACAAGCCCCGCAACCGGAAGAAGGAATTTGATTTTCAGGTGGACCTGGGCCTGGACAGCTGGATGAACAAGAAAACCCTGGCCTCCACGGGGGTTGACAAAATCAGTCTGAAACCCCTGGGCTCCCGTTACATCAGCCTGAACGCCAAATGGAACTACAGATTGGGCGGCGAGAGAAGCCCACTGCGCCTGAACACCGGGTTCGGGTTTGAATTCCACAACTTCATGTTTGATGACAACCTGCAGATGGCCAACAACGGCAGTGAGATTGTCTTCACAGATGACGTAGCCCTGGAGAAAAGCAAGCTTGCCACCACTTCCGTCACCGTACCGCTGGAGCTGGGCCTGAACTTTAAAAACAGCCGCGGCAAAACCAACTTCAAAATTGGCGGGGGCGGATTTGTAGGCTACCTGTTGGAAGGGAAAACCAAAGTGGTTCAAAATTCTGCCACCTACAAAGTGAAAGAAGACTTCCACATGAATGAGTTCCAGTACGGCCTCTCTGGATATGTGGGCGTGAGAAGTCTGGAGTTCTTTGTGAAATACAACCTGAACGAGATGTTTGAAGACAACAAAGGGCCCCAGGCCAATGCCATCGCGTTTGGCGTAAGAATCCTGAAACTGTAATTGGTAAGGGAACAAACAAAAAAAGGGAGCTGTGGCAGCTCCCTTTTTTTGTTGCCGGTAGATTTCCTGTTTTTGGGCTGTTTTCTGAAAAACAGCCCAAAAACAGGAATTACAGATGCCGGTAAAAGTTATCCAGCAGAATGGCGGTAGCCGTACCTACATTCAATGATTCGGCACCGCCGCGGCCGGGAATGTGCACCGGCTGGGTCACATGCTCCATGATTGCCGGTCTTATGCCGTGAGATTCGTTCCCCATGATCAGGACCCCGCTGGGCTCCAGGGGCAGCCGGTGCACGTTTTCCCCTTCCAGCGCGGCCCCAAAGACAGGAACACCTGCAGGTAGGTTCTGTAAAAAGTCCTCCAGCGCAACATAATGCGGGGTGATTCTGGTAAAAGAACCCATGGTGGCAGAGATGACCTTCTGGTTGTAAAAGTCAGCACAGTTCTCAGAGAGCACAATTGAGGTTAAACCGTACCAGTCGGCTACCCGGATGATGGTGCCCAGGTTGCCCGGGTCCCGCACCTCGTCCAGCGCCAGAACCAATTGGGCGGGGTTCCACAGAAAAGGCCTCTTCTCGGGTATCCGGGCAATGGCCAGGGCGGCGTTGTTGGTTTCCAGGCTTCCGGCTTTGCCTAGTTCCTCCTCTCCCACCAACTGCACCTCAAAACCTTTCTGGAGCAAAGCGGTATGCTTGTCATAAAATTTCTGCGTGACCAAAACCGTTTCCAGGGCGAAACCTGACTGCAGCAGTTCTGCCACGCTCTTCTCACCTTCTACCGTGAATGCTTGGTGAAGCCCTCTATATTTCTTTATTTGCAATGATCTAATGTACTTCAAAAGTCCTTTTGAAATCATAACCTTTCTACGTTTGACGCTACGATGTTACGTATTAGGCGCGGCATTCACAATGTTGTGCCTGTTGGCAGGCTGTTCCCCTACCCGCCACCTGGGGCCTATGGAGCGGCTACTCTGGAAGATAGAGCTGCAGGGCGTAGATCAAATAGACAAGTCTGCCCTCACCCCCCTGTACCAGCAGAAGCCCAACCGGCGGGTGCTGGGGTACCCGCTGTACCTAAACCTCTACTACCTGGGCAAACGGTTTTACAGCCCAGAGAAATTTCAGGCAGAAATAGAGGAGGAAACCGCAGATTACGCCCGCAAGATCAAGCGGGCCGGCAGTGACTCTGTCAAGGTAGACAAGCTGGTGGAGCGGAAGGAGAAGAAACTGGCCAAGCTGCAGGACAAAAAGGAGAACGGGAACTGGCTCATGAAAACCGTGGGCGAGCCGCCCACCTTCTTTGACTCCCTAAAGCTGGTGCAGACAGAGGAGCAGATTAAAATTTACCTGAATTCTAAAGGATTCTTTAGAGGGGCGGTTTCCTCTGCCACTGAGACAAAAAACAAAAAAGTAGTTGTCACTTTACAGATCAAAGAAGACAGGCCTTACCAGATTGTGCAGCATGCTTATGAAGTACCAGACACCGCGGTGTTGGCGCTCTTACAAAATCCGTCTTACACCAGCCTGCCCAAGGTAGGGGCTTCCTATGATGAGGCGGTGCTGGCCCAGGAGCGCGTGAGAATAGAAGCTTTGCTGAAAGACAACGGTTTCTTTGACTTTAGCCAGCAGCTGGTGACTTTCACGGCAGATACCAGTTATGTGCCCTACACGGTGCGGTTAAAGACCTTGGTTGCCAACCCTACTGATTCTACCCTCCATAAAATTTACACGGTTAAAAACGTGTATTTTATCTCTGATGCAGGTTTGAACCGGTTTGGGGTAAGCCGTGATACGGTAATGCTGGCAGATGTGCAGTACCTGGCGTACGAGCAGAAGGTGAAACCCAAGATCCTTAACCGGAAAGTTATCATCAGGCCCGGGCAGACCTATTCTGCCACCAGAACCCTTAACAACCAGCGTATCCTGAGCAACCTGGACGTGTTTAAGTACGCCACCATAGGGTATACCAAGCTCACAGACAGCCTTTCTACCAAAACCCGGTTTGGGGAACTGAACGCCAACATTAACACGGCCATGCTGCCCAAGTACCAGGAGACCACTGAGCTGGGCGCAACTTTCACAGAACGGGTGCCGGGGCCTTATACCAGTATCAGGCTGCGGGTCAGGAATGTGTTTGGCGGCGCCGAAATTTTTGACGTGGGGGTGCGCGCCGGTATTGAGGGCCAACTGCAGCGGGATGAGAATAAAACCGGCACCAGGACCGAGATTGGGGCCGACATGGGGTTGACGTTCCCCCAGATCCTGGTCCCCTTCCGGAATAACAATTTACTTGTCAGGTTCAACCCCCGCACCCGCTTCAGCACCGGTTACACGTACGTAGACCGGAACGAGTACACCCGCACCAACTTAGACTTCTCGTTTGACTATATCTGGCAGCGGCTAAACATACACCAGTTCAGCTTCTCACCGGTAGACGTGAGCATCATCAGCACGCCCCGCATCTCGCCTGAGTTCAGTGCCCGCCTAGATGAGTTTGCTGCGCAGGGCAACCCCTTGCGGGAGAGTTTTAACAACGCTTTTGTTTCTACCATCAACTTCACCAGCCTGTACAACACCGCCAACTACAACCAGTCAAATGATGCCAAACTGGTGCGCATCTTTGCCGAATCTGGGGGCTTGATTGGCCAGTTTGTGGCTGAAGCGTTGCCCACCCTGCGGAGCTATAAGTTTGTGAAGGCAAGCATTGACTACCGCCGCTACCACCCGCTGGGGAATAACTTCATGTTTGTGTACCGGGCCAATGGCGGGGTGGCCAAACCCCTGGGCGAATACATGGCTCTCCCCTATGACAAATATTTCTTTGCGGGAGGGCCATCCAGTGTGCGGGCGTGGCTGCCCAGACGCTTGGGCCCCGGCTCCAGTGCCAGAATTGACGCTACCACCAATGAGGTGATCTACCGCTTTGAGCAGCCGGGGGAGATACTGTTGGAGCTGAACTCTGAGTTCCGTTTCCGGATGTTCCGGTTTGGTACTACCAATGTGAACGGCGCCTTCTTCTATGATGCCGGCAACGTGTGGTTGTTCAGAGAGCAGGCGTCTGCCACCAGTACAGAAGGGTCTGAGATCAATTACCAGACGGGGGCTAAATTTGAGCTGAACCGGTTCTATAAGGAATTGGCCATGGGCACGGGTTTCGGGGTGCGGTTAGATTTCACGTTTGCCGTACTGCGGTTTGACATTGCCACCAAAGTGTATGACCCGGCATTGCCAGAAGGGAGCAGATTTGTCTTAGGCAGGTTCTCTTCGAGCAAAATTCTGGGCACCAACAACCAGACCACTTTTAACCTGGGCATAGGGTATCCTTTCTAGGTTCAGATGGGCTTCTCCTGGTAGAGAAGGTACTCAGGTCTGTTTTGGGGCTGTTTTCAGAAAAACAGCCCCAAAACAGACCTTAATATGCCAATAGCTCCCGGAGACTTGCCAGCACTTTGTCTGCGTTTGGCAGCATCATTTTCTCCAGCTCAACGTTCAGTGGCACCGCCGGTAGGTTTTCAGCCCCCAGGGTGAACACGGGAGCATCCAGATGCTGGAAGCAGGTCCGGCTGATTCTCCCCGCCAATGACTCAGCGAAAGAGTTCATCAAAGGTTCTTCGGTAAGTACCAGAACTTTCCCGTGTTGTTGAACAGAGGCTACCACCGCCTCAAAGTCTAACGGGTTGAGCGTGCGCAGGTCCAGGATTTCTACGGAACCGTTCAGCTGTTTACTCGCCGACTTGGCCCAGTAAACACCCATGCCGTACGTGATCACGGTGACGCTGTTGCCCTGCTCTACCTGCTGCGCATCTGCCCGCTGCACCACATGGGCTTTGCCTAACGGTAAAAGATAGTCTGCCGCCGGTTCTACCGTTTTGGCGTCTTCGGTGCCCGGCACTTTTGACCAGTACAAGCCTTTATGCTCCAGCATCACCACGGGGTTCGGGTCCAGAAAGGCCGCTTTCATCAGGCCTTTCATGTCAGCGGCGTTGCTGGGGTACACCACTTTGATGCCTCTGATGTTCAACAATGTAGACTCAATACTGCCGGAATGGTAGGGCCCGCCGCCGCCATAGGCGCCAATGGGCACCCTGATTAACGCCTGAACCGGAAACTTGCCCATGCTCAGGTAGCAGCTTTTAGACAGCTCCTCTACCAGTTGGTTAATGCCCGGCCAGATATAATCTGCAAATTGTATCTCCACAATTGGTTTAGCACCAACGGCAGACATGCCCGCCGTTGAGCCCACAATGTATGCCTCCTGAATGGGAGTATTGAAAACCCGGTTGTCGCCGTACTTTTTGGCCAGCAGGGCCGCCTCCCTGAACACGCCGCCCAACTCACCGCCCACGTCCTGGCCGTAGAAAAGTGCCTCCGGGTATTCTTTCAAAAGCTCATCTACCGCGTGCAGGGCGGCGTCTACCATGGTGACTTTTTCTGCCTGCGCGGGAGTGCGTGTACCTGTTTCCTCTACCACGGGCGTGGGCGCAAATTCATGCCGAGCAAAGGTGGCCGGGTCTGGACTGGCCGCCGCCAGCGCTTTTTCATACTGGGCCTGGACCTCCAGTTTTACCTCCTGGGCAATCGAGATCAGTTCATCGGCAGTAACACCTTGCTCCAGGAGCTGGGCCCCCAGTC
Source organism: Rufibacter ruber (assembly GCF_014138425.1). Taxonomy (NCBI): domain Bacteria; kingdom Pseudomonadati; phylum Bacteroidota; class Cytophagia; order Cytophagales; family Hymenobacteraceae; genus Rufibacter; species Rufibacter ruber. The sequence continues at coordinate 74,578 of NZ_JACJIQ010000007.1, read as the reverse complement.
TTGGCAGCGGGTCTTGCAATGCGTGCGCTGAAAGGTTTTCCCCCCGGTACCACTCCCGGCGAACTCCGCTGGTGTGGTGCCCCAATAACGGGCATTTGGCATGCACCAAAATGGGCCTCCGCTGTTCCCTTACTAGTTTAAATGCCTCTTGCAGGCCCGTATAGGAGTCAATAAAATCAGCGCCGTCTACTCTGATTCTTTCCAGTCCTTTAAACCCGGCGGCGTATTCATAGGCGTCCATGGCCCGCATTTCGGCGCCCGTGGCAGAGATGCCCCAGTCATTGTCCTGCACCAGGTACAGAATGGGCAAACTCTTGAGCACCGCCATTTGAAAAGCCTCGGCCACCTCTCCTTCCGTAACAGAACCATCGCCCAGGGAGCAGACTACCATGCGGCCGTCAGCTGCCTCCTGCAGCCCCTGTGACTCCAGATAAGCCAGCGCGTGCGCCATGCCCGTAGCCGGAATGGCCTGCATGCCGGTGGCAGAACTTTGGTGCGGAATCACTGGGAAACCTGCCCGCCGCAGTGACGGATGGCCATAATAGGTGCGTCCGCCGCTAAAAGGGTCATCTTTCTTGGCCATCAGCTGCAGCATCAGTTCATAGGGGGAAAGCCCCAGGCCCAGCAGAATAGACTCATCGCGGTAGTAGACAGAAAGATAATCAGTTTCAGTTAGATGGAAGGCGGTGGCCAATTGAATGGCTTCATGCCCGCGGGAGGTGCTGTGAACGTACTTGCTGCAGATGTTTTTATTTTCCTCATAGGTGTCGGCCATGGTTTTGGCGGTCATCATGAGGCGGTATGCTTTCAGGAGAATATCAAGGTCTACCTGCGCGGTGGAATCTACAGAAGTTGTATTCATAAGCTAACATTTGTTTGTCAACCAAATTACCAGTATTCCCTTTAAAAAGCAAAATTGTGGGCAAGACAGCGGGAACTACCGTTTATCGGCTATTTTTGCGAAAACGGCATTAAAACAGAAGTAGACATTATACGCATGAAAGATAAAATAGAAAGGTGGTTTAAGAATTTTCAGGAAAGACTCTGCCTCGCGTTAGAAGAGTGTGACGGGGGCGCCACGTTTCAGGAAGACCTGTGGGAACGGCCCGGCGGCGGCGGCGGTGCGGCCCGTGTGATTCAGAACGGAAACGTGTTTGAGAAAGGCGGAGTGAATTTCTCAGCCGTGGAAGGGGTTTTGCCTGAAAAGGCCGCCCAGGCCCTGCTGCTCCCTGATAATAACTTCTTCGCCACGGGCGTGTCTGTGGTACTGCACCCGCGCAACCCGCATGTGCCCATTACGCACATGAACGTGCGCTATTTTGAGGCGGGAAACGGGGAGGCGTGGTTTGGCGGCGGCATTGACCTTACGCCCATCTATGTGCAGAAAGATCAGGTGCAGTTTTTTCATAGGGCGCTAAAAAATACCTGTGACCGCTTTCAGGAGAATTATTACGCTGACTTCAAGAAGTGGGCCGATGATTATTTTTTCATTCCGCACCGCGGGGAAACCAGAGGGGTGGGTGGAATCTTCTTTGACCGGTTGACCCCTACCCCTGTAATCTCCCTGGAGGAACGTTTTGCCTTTGTGCAGGCCGTGGCAGATACCTTTGCCCCCACCTATACGTCAATTGTAGACCAAAACCGGGACAAGGAATTCTCTGAGCAGGAGAAAGAGTGGCAGCTGATCAGAAGGGGGCGGTACGTAGAGTTTAACCTGGTGAATGACCGGGGCACCAAATTTGGGCTGGAGACGCACGGGCGAACGGAATCTATCCTAATGAGCCTGCCCCCGCTGGCCAGCTGGCACTACAACCATGCTCCCGCTGAGGGTACCCCGGAAGCAGATGCCTTGCTTTGTTTCCAGAAGGGTATTGACTGGTTGCAGGAGGAATAACCCATGGAAACGTTAAAGTCACTGGACCAGGCCTTGTTTTTGGAGTTGAACAGTCGGCACACCCCGTTCTGGGACCAGGTGATGGTGCTGGTCACCAATAAATACGTCTGGGTACCATTTTATCTGCTGCTCATCATTTTGATGATTTACTTTTACCGCCGCAGAGGGGCTTTGATGGTTTTAACCTTAGGAGCCAGTGTGGGATTGGCAGATTTTATAGCATCTGGTATTTTTAAACCGTTTTTTGCGCGGCTAAGGCCGTGCCATGACGCAGTGGTGGGAGCCACCGTGCAGGCGATCAATGGGTGCGGCGGCAAATATGGGTTTGTGTCTTCCCATGCGGCCAACTCCTTTGCCATTGCGGCGTTTTTCTGTTTCCTGTTGCCTGCGCGGCAGTGGCCATTGAAGGTGGCGCTGATCTTATGGGCTTCGTTGATCTCGTACAGCCGCATTTATTTAGGCGTGCACTACCCCGGTGACATTACGGTGGGCGCTGCCATTGGTGTGGTTACTGCCTGGTTGGGAATTTACCTGTATCACATCATCTCAGAACGCTACCGTTTCTGGCGGGTATAAAACAGAAAAGGCTCCTGCCTCAGGAGCCTTTTCTGTTTTTGACCTGTTTTTTCAAAAACAGGTCAAAAACAGGTTTATTTCTGTAGCAGGCGGGCCACATATTTGCCAATGATGTCAAACTCAAGATTTACCAGATCCCCGGCTTTTACAGAACTCAGGTTGGTAAAGTCATAGGTGTAGGGAATGATGGCCACAGAGAAGTAATCTGGGCCAGATTCTACCACGGTTAAACTGATACCGTTCACGCAGATTGACCCTTTCTCAACCGTTATATGCCCGGCCGCCTTAGGCTCATAGCCAATCCGGTAGAGCCAGCTTCCCTCCTGTTCCCGCACCTCCTGGCAAACCCCTACCTGGTCTACATGCCCCTGTACAATGTGCCCGTCATACCTGCTGTTGGCCAGAAGGCAGCGCTCCAGGTTTACTTTATCCCCCACCTGCAGCTGCCCCAGGTTGGTTCTGGAGAGGGTTTCGGCAATGGCGGTGACGGTGTAGGTCTCTCCATTCACGCCTACCACCGTTAAGCAGACCCCGTTATGCGCCAGGCTCTGGTCTATCTTCAGCTCAGAAGTAAACGGACAGAGCAAAGTGAAATGAACGTTAGACTTTTCTTCTTTGATGGAGACAACCTCAGCGAGTGCTTCTATAATTCCAGTGAACATGGTTTCTTGATTTGTAAATTTTGGGATTAGGAACGGTGGAAATGAATACAACGTCATTGCTCCGGTTCCTGGTCTATTTTCCTCTCCCTTGCACAATAATTTTGATGGTGTACAGCATCACCCTGAAATCCATGGCCAGGGACATATTTTCAATATACAGGATATCATACTTGAGGCGTCTTACCATCTCCTGCACGTTCTGGGCATAGCCAAATTTAACCTGCCCTAAAGAGGTAATGCCCGGCCGCACGCGGTGCAGGTGGCGGTAATGCGGCGCCTGTTGGGTGATCAGGTCAATAAAATGTTGCCGTTCGGGTCTGGGACCCACCAAACTCATGTCTCCAATCAGTACGTTAAAGAACTGGGGCATCTCGTCTATTCTTACTTTGCGCATGAACCGGCCAAACGTGGTGACGCGCGGGTCTTCATCAGAAGACAAGGCGGGGCCCATTTTTTCGGCATCAATGTACATGCTTCTGAACTTGAAGATCTTAAAGGGTTTTCCTTGCCAGCCAATGCGCTCCTGGGCAAAGAAGATGGGGCCCGGCGATGACATTTTTACTAAAATCCCCACCAGAAGGTAGAACGGGAAAAAGCAGATCAGGACCGCAATGGAGACAAAGATGTCAATTAACCGCTTCAGGATTTGTTGCCAAATGGGCATCAGGTCCCGTTTAACCTCTATCAGCGGCGTCCCGAAAAGGTGCTGCACTTTCACAGAGCCCAGCAGGATCTGGTACACGTCTGGAATGATACTGATGCGTACCGCTTCGCCTTCAAGGGAGCTGAGAATCTTTTCTATCAATTTATGCTCAGAGGGTTCAATGGCAATGACCACCTCCTCCACCTCATTCTGTCTGATCACTTTTTCCAGCGTGCTGAAAGAGCCTAAGCTGGGGATCTGCTCCTGAAAAGAGTGGGGCTGTGAGGGTTCATTCTGTACAAAGCCCAGAATGCGTAAGCCTAAGTGGCGGTTATGGTTTTGCAGCTCATCATACACCTCCCGGGCGTTTCCGCTTGATCCCACTACAATAGTATTAAAATACACCTGCCCCTGCAGCACCAATTTCTTTAAATGGTTCAGGGCTGCCAGTTTGAAAACCACGGCAATGAAAAAATGCAACAGGAAATAGGTGGCAATGGGCTTGTAGTAGAGGTCATAGGTATTCATGACCGGCTCCTCCAGCAGGAGCGTAAAAAAAATGGCCACCGCGCCGCCCAGTGACATACTTCCCAGATGTAAAATCTCCTTGAACCTTGACAGCCGGTAGATGTTGCGGTACCGGCCCAAGAGTGCGTAAAGAACCACCCAGAAAGTAGCCACCACCAGAGATTTGCCCACCAGGGCGGTAGGAACCTCGGGCACAGCGTCAGCAATCACATAATTTCTGGAAAGGTAAAACGCCACCCAGGCCAGTGAGGCTGCTATAAAATCAGCTGAGATAAGTTTATATAGGTGAAGATCCCTTTTGAGGCGCATGCAGTCCCTTTAATGTTGCAATACTATGTAAAAGCAACCCAAACACAAAGCTACATTCTAAAACGAAAAACATATTTAATAATTTTATCTAATGGCGGGGCGGTCAACGCTTATTGCCTTAAATTCGCCAAAAGAATCTGGTGCTCCGTAGAGGAAAGATGTATAACCTTAAATAGCCTTATGCTCATAGATAGTTACCGTCACAAGGGAATGCGCAAGAGCCTGGTACGGGTAGTTCACGAAAAAGGGATCAAAGACCAGAAGGTGCTGGCGGCCCTGGAGCAGGTGCCCCGGCATTTCTTCTTTGAGAAAGCATTTCTGGAGCAGGCCTATCAGGACAAAGCTTTCCCCATTGGGGAAGGCCAAACCATCTCCCAGCCTTACACCGTGGCCTACCAGACAGAGTTGCTCCAGGTGCAGCCCTCTGACAAGGTGCTGGAGATTGGTACCGGCTCTGGTTACCAGTGTAGTATTCTGCTGCAACTCACCCCGCAGGTGTACACCATTGAGTTCAACGAGGTGCTTTTTCACAAGGCCCGCAAGCAGTTCCAGATGATGGGGCTCTCCCCGTTCACCTTTCTGGGCGACGGCTCAGAAGGGCTTCCGGCGCACGCGCCCTACCATAAGATACTAGTGACGGCGGGTGCCCCTATTATCCCTAAAACGCTCTTAAGGCAACTCACCATAGGCGGTAAACTGGTCATTCCGGTGGGGGACACGGGTCTGCAGAAAATGCTCCGGATCACGCGTGTAGCCGAAGAGGAATTTACCAAAGAAGAGTTTGACAACTTCAAATTTGTGCCGCTGCTGGGGAATCAAGGCTGGAAATAGCTACCGGAAAAACTGTCCTCTTAAATAATAAGCGCTGAAACGGCTGCTTTAACGGGCAGAAAGCGGGTTTGGCAGAAAAGCGAACAGGTAGTTGGTTCTGGTTGTATCTTTGCGGCTTGCTAATCCCTTGTTTTTATGCGTAAGCAAAAATTTGTCAAAGAATCATATGTGCAGATGACTGAACTGGTGCTGCCCAATGATACCAATACCTTCCATAATTTGATGGGGGGCAAGATGATGCACTGGATGGACATTGTCTCGGCTATCTCCGCGCAGCGGCATTCTAACTGCCCTGTTGTGACCGCGTCTGTTGACAACGTCTCTTTCAAGGAAACCATCAAACTGGGCAATGTGATCACCCTGGAGGCCCGGGTTACCCGTGCGTTCAGTACCTCTATGGAGGTGCACATCAACGTGTGGGCAGAAGACATTCCCTCCGGCACCAAAGTAAAGTCTAATGAAGCGTTTTTCACGTTTGTGGCCCTGGGCGAAAACGGTCAGCCGGTGCCCGTGCCAGAGGCCATTCCTGAGACCGCCGAGGAGAAAGACAAGTATGATGGTGCGCTACGCCGGCGCCAGCTGCGTCTGATTCTGGCGGGCCGCATGAAACCGCATGACGCCAACGAGTTGAAGTCTATATTCAATCTATAATCCGGTTTTTCGTTAATTTCACAAAAACAGGCCGAAAACAGTATGTCTACCCCGCCCCCTGATTTCTCCTTTCTGCCCTCTTTCTACGAACAAGACACGCTGTACGTGGTGCCGGAGGAAAACGCCGTGCAGCTGGTACCCGGTGCCGCTCCGGTTGAGGCTGCCACAGTCCCTGTGCCTCCGCCTGCGGTAGCAGCTGAAGCGCCTGTGGCAGTTACTCCTGCCCCAGCGGCACCCGCCCCGGTGGCGGCAGAGAAGAGGGAAGAAAGAATTGAATGGTTGGGCGAAGCCGTAAAAGGCACCTACCTGCTGTTTCAGGTACCGGATCAGGAGTTTGGGCAACTGCCACAGCACCCTTTCCTGCAGAAAGTGATGGCGGCTGTGGGGCTAACCACCATGCAGGTGCAGTTCGGGAACCTGTCTACCAGCGTGGCCCATAACGTGAAGCAGATTGCCCTCCAGGTGCAGGCGCGGCACATTCTGCTCTTTGGCGATGACCTCACTGTAGAAAACCTGTTGAAGCTGGAGCCTTACCGCATGTACCGCCTGGAGGAGACCCGTTTTGTGCGCGTTGACTCACTGGCTAACATTGAAAAAAGCACTGAGCTGAAGAAGAAACTGTGGGATGTGCTTCAGAAGATTTTCCTGCAATAACAATAGTCCGTTTTCGGCCTGTTTTTCAGAAAACAGGCCGAAAACGGAAATGACCTAAAACAGGAAAGCCGAACTTTTACAGAAGTCCGGCTTTCCTGTTTTTAAAAGTACCCTGCTACTTCAGCAGTGAAGCGATTTTCTCCTCCAGCTCCTGCCCTCTCAGGTTTTTGGCAATGATTTTTCCTTCCCGGTCCAGCAACACGGTCTGCGGAATGGCAGTGACGCCGTAGAGCTGGCCGGCAGCACTTTCCCACCCTTTCAGGTCAGACACATGCGGCCAGGTGAGTTTGTCGTTCTCAATGGCTTTCAACCATTTGTCACGGTCCTGGTCCAGGCTCACGCCGTAGATTTCAAAGCCTTTGTCTTTGTATTTGTTGTACATGCGCACCACGTTGGGGTTCTCTTTGCGGCAGGGACCGCACCAGCTGGCCCAGAAGTCTATTAAGACATACTTTCCGCGGAGCGAGGAAAGGGCCACTTCCTGCCCAGAAGGTGATGGCAGTTTGATATCTGGAGCCAGCGAACCAATAGCGGTTGAACGCTTGGAACCAACTTTTTCTTCCAGGGATTTGGTGTAGCGGGAATTAGGCAGGTTTGTTTTGAAAGCCGTTAAAACGCTGTCTACAAAAGGAAATTCCTCCTCAAGGCTGATCATGTTGCCCGCCACATACGCAGATACCACTGAAGAAGGATTGGTTCTCACAAAGCTCTTCAACTGCTGCTGCATGCCCTGTTGCGCCAGCATAAATTCCTGTTGCAACTTAGCCACCTCTTCATTCTGGCCGTTGGAGCTGGCAGCCTGTGCCCGTTGGTTCAGGTCGGCCACTTTCTGCTGCATGCCCTGCATGATGGTGTTCAGCTCTTTCACCAGCTCAGAGTCTTTTGACCCTTTCACGGTGTAGGTGGTGGCCACCTGCCCGGAGTCTGCGGTAATCTCAATGTGCTTGTTGTCTACCACCAACATGACGCCTTCTTTGTTGTCAAAGCCCAGCTTGTAGATGGCGGGTTCGCTTACGGTTCCCTCCATGACAAACGTTCCGTCTTTGTTAATGTCGGCGGTGTCTTTGGGTATGAAGGCTTGCTCGCCCAGCTCATCCAGGTACACCTTGCCGGTGGTCATGTTGTTGATTTTACCGGTGATGCGGTAGCTCTTGTCCGTATCAGCGGTAGCTACCCCTTTCTTTTGACAGGCCCCCAAAATGCTAAGGGCGGCGGCTGCCAGTATGATTTGTTTCTTCATGTTTACGTCTAAGTCAGCTTATTTATCTAAGCTCTCTTTCAATAGTTTATTTGCCAGTTTTGGGTCAGCCTTTCCTTTGGTCTGTTTCATGAGGTCACCCATAAACATGCCCAGCAGAGACGCTTTCCCGGCTTTGTATTCAGCTACTTTGGCGGGGTTGGCGGCCAGCACACTGTCAATAATGGCTTGCAAGGCACCTTCATCAGATTCCTGCACCAGGTTCTGCTCGGTGGCCACCTGTTGGGCGGTTTTCTGTGGGTTATCTAACAGATACGGGAAGATTTGCTTGGCGGCTACGGTATGGCTCACTTTGTTGCTGTCTACCAACTCTATCAACCCGGCTACCTGCTCAGGTTTCAGCGGGAACGAGGACATGGATAAGGTGAGTTCATTCAGGTAGCTTTTTACCGGTCCGCTCATCCAGTTGGCTGCCGCCTTGTAGTTCTTGGTCTGCTGGCAAAGCGCATCAAAGTACAGGGCAATGTCTTTGTCATCGGTCAATACCCCGGCGTCATAGTCAGAGAGACCATACTCCTGGGTGAAGCGGTTGTAAAGTGCCTGCGGAAGCGCGGGCATGCTTTCCGTTACCGCCTGCAGCCATTCATCAGAGATGATGACAGCTGGCAAATCTGGCTCCGGGAAGTACCGGTAATCATTCATGGTCTCTTTGGAGCGCATGCCGGTGGTGGTGCCGGTGTTGGCGTCAAAGTTGCGGGTCTCAGAGTCAACCGTTCCTCCGGCTTCCAGAATAGCAATCTGGCGGTCAATCTCGTGCTCAATGGCGCGCTGCACGTTCCGGAAGGAGTTCATGTTCTTCACCTCCACCTTGGTGCCCCACTTACTGGCGCCTTTCTTCATCACTGAGATGTTGGCGTCGCAGCGCAGCGAGCCTTCTTCCATGTTGCCGTCACAGATTTCCAGGTACTGCACCAGCTTCTTGATCTGGGTCAGGTAGGCATAGGCTTCCTCTGAATCACGGATATCGGGCTCTGACACAATCTCAATCAAAGGCGTTCCGGCGCGGTTCAAATCCACCAGCGTCTCGGTCTCCCCGGCCAAGTGCATGGATTTTCCGGCGTCTTCTTCCATGTGGATGCGGGTGATGCCAATGCGCTTCTCACCGCCGTCCTTGGTTTTAATATCCAGGTAGCCTTTGGTGCAGATAGGCGTTTTGTCTTGCGTGATCTGGTAGCCTTTGGGAAGGTCTGGGTAGAAGTAGTTCTTGCGGGCGTAGTAGTTGTGGCGTTCAATTTCGCAGTTGGTAGCTACTCCCATTTTCATGGCCATCTCCACTACCTTCTTGTTCACGCGGGGCAAGGTGCCCGGGTGCGCCAAGGTAATTACGCTCAAATTGGTGTTCGGCAGCATGCCGTACTCAGTAGAGTCTGCAGAATAGGCTTTGCTCTCAGTGAGCAGCTGCGCGTGCACCTCCAGCCCGATGATGGCCTGGTATTGGGAACGGATGTCTTCGTTCATGTTCTTTTAGTAGCACGTATCACGTAGCACGTAACACGATTTCTGTTTTTGGTCTATTTTCTGAAAAACAGCCCCTAATGGGCTATTGTTTAACCTCACCCCCGGCCCCTCTCCCACGGAGAGGGGAGTATTGTTTTTCTTTTGCTGGCGCGAGTCTCTGACTCGTGCCGACAGGTGGTTGGAGTCTCCAGACTCCGGTGTATTGTATTTGCTTTTGGTTCCCGGCGAGTCTGGAGACTCGCTTCACCTTTAGTCACGAGTCAGAGACTCGCGCCAGATATATTTTTCTGTTTTCGGGCTGTTTTCTGAAAAACAGCCCGAAAACGCATTAGCAGAAAGTCCCTCTCCGCGGGAGAGGGATTTAGGGTGAGGTCTTCTACTGCACCAAACCTTGCGCTTTAGCAAGGGCGGCATCTAAACCTGCCACTTCCTTGCCGCCGGCCGTAGCGTAGAACGGTTGTCCGCCGCCGCCGCCTTTGATTTCCTTTGCCAGTTCTTTCACCATTTGCACGGCGTTCAGTCCTTTGCCTGAAACCACTTCATCTGACAGCATAACGGCCAGCTGGGGTTTTCCGTCTACATCGGCGGCTAAAACCAGCACCAGATTGTCAACCACAGAGCGTAAGTCAAACGCGAGTTTCTTGAGGTAATCTGCGTTGCTCACTTCTACCTTAGCCGACAGGAAGTTCACCCCGTTCACTTCGCGTACTTGTGAAGCCAGCTTTTCTTTCTGGGCAGTCACCTGCTTCAATTCAAACGCTTCCAGTTGTTTGCGCAAGGCGGAATTTTCGTCCTGGAGTTTCTCAATGGCTTTACCGAAGTCTTTCTGCACGCCCAACAGCTGCTTCACTTCCTCAAACTGTGAAATTTGTTCATCCACATATTCCTCGGCTACATCGGCGGTGATGGCTTCAATTCTTCTCACGCCTGCGGCTACCGAGCTTTCGCTTACAATCTTGAAGAAGCCTATGTTACCGGTGTTCTGCACGTGAATACCGCCGCAGAGTTCTATGGAGTAGTCTTTGTTAAAGGTAATGACCCGCACAAAATCGCCGTACTTTTCGCCAAACAAGGCGGTAGCACCTAATTGCTTCGCTTCTTCAATAGGTACGTTGCGGCGCTCATCTTTTTCAATGGATTCCCGGATGCGCTCGTTCACGATATGCTCCACCTCGCGCAGCTGCTCTTCGGTTACCTTAGTGAAGTGCGAAAAGTCAAAACGCAAGAGTTTATCACTCACTAAAGAGCCTTTCTGGTTCACGTGGTCACCCAGCACCTGCTTTAATGCGGCGTGCAGCAAGTGGGTGGCCGAGTGGTTTTTCTTAATCAATGCGCGGCGTCTGCTGTCTACTTTCGCTTTCAGCGGAGCCTCTAAGTCTTTGGGCAGCTCAGCGGTGATGTGCAGAATAAGGTCGTTCTCTTTTTTGGTGTCCAGCACTTTCACGTTGCCGGCCGCAGATTCCAGCATACCCGTATCGCCTACCTGTCCGCCGCTCTCAGCGTAGAACGGGGTGCGGTCCAGCACTACGTGGAATTCCTTTTTGTTTTTAGCGGTCACCTGACGGTAACGCACCACACGGGCTTCCACTTCTTCGGCGTCATAGGCCACCCACTCGGTCTCCACGTCTGGTTGCAGCACCACCCAGTCGCCTTGTTCGGTGGCAGCGGCGTTACGGGAACGGCTTTTCTGCTGCTCCATTTCAGTGGTGAAGCCGGCCTCATCAATGGTGAAGCCGTTTTCTTTGGCAATAAGGGCTGTCAAATCTGGAGGGAATCCAAAAGTATCATATAACTCAAACATTGTACTTCCGCTAACTGTCAGGTTTTCCGGTCCCCTTAAATCATGCATAAAGGGTTGCCCATTATCAATAGCTGTATTTCGAAGTAGCTCAGTATTTTTAAAATATTCATCCAGACGTTTCAGGCCGTTCTCCAGCGTGCGCAGGAACGCATTTTCCTCTTCCTCAATCACGCGCTGCACAAAGGCTTGCTGGGCTTTCAGTTCCGGGAACACGTTCGCCAGTTGGTGGGCCAACACAGGCACAATAGTGTTCAGGAACGGCTTCTTGAAGTTCAGGTAGGTGAAGGAATACCGCACCGCGCGGCGCAGAATTCTTCTAATCACATACCCCGCCTTGTTATTGCTGGGTAGTTGCCCATCGGCGATGGTGAAGGAAATGGCCCGGATATGATCGGCAATGACCCTAATGGCAATGTCTGTCTTCTCGTTTTGGCCGTACACCACGCCTGCCTCCTGGGCAATAAACTGGATGAGCGGCTGGAAAACATCGGTGTCGTAGTTAGACTGTTTGCCCTGGATAGCCATGCACAAACGCTCGAAGCCCATGCCCGTATCTACGTGCTGCGCAGGGAGTTTCACCAAAGAACTATCTGCTAACCGGTTGAACTCCATGAACACGTTGTTCCAGATTTCCACCACCTGCGGATGGTCATTGTTCACCAAAGATTTTCCGTCTACCTGTGCGCGCTCCTCGTCTGAACGCAAGTCTACGTGAATCTCAGAGCACGGACCGCACGGACCGGTATCGCCCATCTCCCAGAAGTTGTCCTTCTTGTTGCCCATCAAGATGCGGTCTTCGGCGATCATGGTCTTCCAGATATCATACGCTTCCTGGTCCATGGGCAGGTTCTCAGAAGCATCGCCCTGGAAAACGGAAACGTAGAGCCGGTCTTTGGGCAGCTTGTACACCTCGGTCAGTAACTCCCACGACCATCTCAGCGCATCTTGCTTGAAGTAGTCCCCAAAAGACCAATTGCCCAGCATCTCAAACATGGTGTGGTGGTAGGTGTCATAGCCTACTTCCTCCAGGTCATTGTGCTTGCCAGACACGCGCAGACATTTCTGCGTATCGACTACGCGGGCGTAGGGTGCGGGTTTGTTGCCCAGGAAATAGTCTTTAAACGGTGCCATGCCCGAGTTGATGAACATGAGCGTAGGGTCGTCTTTTACCACAATGGGTGCCGACGGAACAACTTGGTGGCCTTTGGAGGCGAAGAAATCCAGGAACTTCTGACGTATCTCAGCGGAGGTCATGTATTTAAATAATAGCTTTCAAAACTGGGTGGCAAGGGCTTGTAAATGCGAAAGAAAAAGCGAATTTTTGCCCTTCAAACGCTTGTACCGCCACCTGCAAAAGTAAGCTTTTTTGCCAATATGCCGTGCTGGCCAAAGCGTTTTCGGCCTGTTTTTCAGAAAACAAGGCAAAAACAGATGAGTTCTGAGTTCTGAGTCTTGAGTCCTGAGTCAGTCCAAGAAATTCCCAGTCTCAGAACTCAGAACTCAAGACTCAGAACTCATACAAAGTGCCCTACAAAGAACGCGACATAGAGAAACAGTACTACAGCATTGGCGAAGTAGCCGCCATGTTTGATGTTGCCCCATCCCTGATTAGATTCTGGGAAACCGAGTTTGATATTCTCAAGCCCAAGAAGAACAAGAAAGGCAACCGCCTCTTCTCACCCAAAGACATTGAAAACCTGCGGTTTGTGTACCACCTGGTAAAGGAGCGCGGCTACACCATTCAGGGTGCCCGTGAAATGCTCAAAACCCGCGGCGTGCAGGTGCGGGAGAAATTTGAGATGATTCAGAGCCTGGAGAAGGTGAAGGAGTTCTTGATCAGCATCAAGGCACAGTTGCCCTAGCGGCCCAGTCCTGGGTTCTGAGTCCTGAGTGGGAAAAGGGCACAACTGTAAGCTGAACTCTTGGAATTTAATTATAGACCATTAACCGTTTCGGGCCTGTTTACCTAAAAACAGGCCCGAAACGGTTAATCAACCCCATCTGGTTCTTCATAATCTTACGTATTCCCTGACTCAGGACTTAAGACTTAGAACTCAGAACTTTCCAATGGCATGACCCAGGACTCTAGACACAGAATTCAGGACTCAAATCCTTCGGATTTACTCTTCCAGGTGGCCCTCCCCATCATTCCGCAGGTGGGTGGCGGGACGGCGCGTACTTTGGTAAAGTATTTCGGCTCTGCCGAAGAAGTGTTCACTGCCCTGCCTGAGCAGTTGAGCGCGGTGCCTGGCATTGGGAAAATTCTGCTGAAAAATATCCTGGAAAACAAAACAGCAGCTTTGCGCGAAGCCGAGGCCACCATTCTGCGGGCAGAGGCCGAACAGGTGCAACTTCTGTATTTCACCAATCCGGCGTACCCTGAACGCCTCCGGAACGTGCCAGACGCCCCGCTCCTGCTCTACTACAAGGGCACCGCAGATTTGAATGCTCTGAAAGTCATTAGCATTGTGGGCACCCGTCAATGCACAGAGTATGGGCGGGTGGTGACTGAACAGATTGTGCAAAGCCTGGTGCAGCATGAGGCCCTGGTGGTCAGTGGGCTCGCGTACGGCATTGACATTCTCGCGCACCGCGCCGCCCTATACGCGGGCCTGCCCACCGTGGGGGTCATGGCCAACAGCCTGGAGACCGTCTACCCCACCGCCCACCAGCGCGATGCCGAAAGAATGGTACAGAACGGGGGCATTCTCTCTGAGTTTCCCTTCGGCACGAAACCAGATGCGCCCAGGTTCCCCTCCCGCAACCGTATTATAGCCGGTATGGCCGACTGCACCATTGTGGTGGAATCTACCAGCAAAGGCGGTTCATTGATTTCAGCTGACATTGCCCACAGCTATGACCGCGAAGTGATGGCGGTGCCGGGGCCTATTACGTCAGAGACTTCGCAGGGCTGCAACCAACTCATCAAAAGCCTGAAAGCGGTTCCTTATACCAAACCCAAAGACTTAGAGGAACTGCTGAACTGGGACAAGGCCCTGGCTCCCTTTGCGGCGCCTAAAGCGGCCAGAAACCTGGACCTTACGGGCTTTCCGGAAGATGAACAGCAGGTGCTGCGCATTTTACACCAGGCCGGCCCCACCCACATTGACGTCCTGAACCGCAATACGTCCCTGACCCTGGGGCAGCTTTCATCTGTGCTATTCACGCTGGAGATGAGCGGCTTCATCAAAGCCATGCCCGGTAAATTGTACGCGCTCCTTTAATCCCTATTTCTCAATTTCTAATTAAAGAAGGTGTTCCTGCTCTACAACGGCCAATTACTTCCAGAAAATGAACTGCGCCTGCCGCTCAGCAACCGCGCGTTTCAGTACAATGACGGGTTCTTTGAAACCATTATGGTGGCTCACGGAAAGGTTCGGTTTTGGGCGGCGCATTGGGAAAGGATACAGGAAGCGGCCCAGGTTCTGCAGATTGATTTGCCTTTAGACCTCACTGCGGAAAACCTGGCCCGGCAGATTCTCTTTCTTGCCAAAGAGAACCAATGCGGGGATCTGGCCCGGGTGAAGCTCAAAATCTGGCGTTCCGGAGAAGGGCTCTATACCCCCCCAACAGATGCCGCTGACTGGCTACTCTCTGCCCAACCGGCTCCCCTGTCCGCTGCCTCAGCGTTACAGGTGGGCCTATGCCAAACCGTGCGCACGGTTCCCTCCCCGTTTTCATCTTTCAAAGGAATCAACGCGCCCGTATATATATTGGCGAGCCGGGAGAAAACTCACAAGGGGTATGATGATCTGTTGTTACTGGACCCGCACGGAAATCTGTCCGAGCTGACCTTTTCCAACCTTTTCTGGGTGAAAGAAAACACCCTGTTTACGCCCGCCCTTGCAACCGGCTGCCTCAACGGGGTCCTGCGCCGGTCGCTCCTGGCCTGGGCCCTGAAAAACCAGTGGCAGACTCAGGAAGGCTTGTTTCCCATGGAAGACCTTCTGAAGGCTGAGCTAGTGTTTGCAGGAAATGTAACCGGACTGCGTGCAATAGCTTCACTAGAGCATCAGGCTTTACCCCAAGCGGAGGAACATTTGGCGAAACTGGAAAAAGTGTTTCTAGGGTAGGCACGTCCTGTTTTCGGGCTGTTTTTTTAAAAGGAGCCCGAAAACAGAAGCAGACGGCTTGTTCATAATCAAAGCAGAAAATTAGCGGGGCTTCTTTAGCCGGCTTCATCTGCCCTGCCTAATCAATTCTTACAGGCTCCTCGGGTCACAACGGTACGCTTGCGCCATGTATAGTGCAGGAAATGCAGTTGGTTGAACTTCTGTTTTCGGCCTGTTTTTTAGAAAACAGGCCGAAAACAGAGATTTTACTTCTTCGCCACCGCCTGCGGCTGGTTGGCTTCCCAGACCCGCAGGAAGTTACCGCCCAGAATTTTCTCAATGTCTTTCTTTTTGTAGCCGCGCTCCAGCAGCGCTTTGGTGATGAGCGGATAGGTGCTTACGTCGTCTAAGCCCACGGGGGCGGCCCCAATGCCGTCATAGTCAGATCCCAGGCCCACGTGGTCTATCCCGGCCAGCTTCACCACGTGGTCAATGTGGTCAATGAGCAGCGAAATGGGCGGGTTGATGTGCTTTGACTCATCTGGGTACTTGTTGAAAAGGAGGTCTTTCAACGCCATGCCAGTGGTTCCCTGCGCCCGAAGTGACTTGATTTCTGCCTCATGTTTGCTCATGAAGGCCTTTATTCTTCTGGTGTAGGCGCTGTCTAAAAACTCAGAGAAGAAATTGATATGGATCACGCCGCCGTTCTTGCCCACCGCCTGTATCTGGGCATCATTCAAATTGCGGGGGTGCGGACTGAATTTTGCAGCGCAGCTGTGTGACACCAGCACGGGTTTGGTGGAAGTGTTCAGGGCGTCCCAGAACGTCTGTTCCCCCACGTGTGACAAATCTACGAGCATGCCCAGGTCGTTCATGCGGCGCACTACCTGCTTGCCAAAGTCATTCAGGCCTTTTTTGCCGTTGTACCCGGTTCCTTTGGTTTCATCGGCGGCAGAAGAGGCCCAGGCCGTGCTGTTGTTCCAGGTGAGGGTGAGGTAGCGAACGCCGCGGCGGTACAGGTGGTCCAGGTTGTCCAGGTTGTCTTCTATCATGTGGCCGCCCTCTACCCCGGTAAGCGAGGCGATTTTACCGGCTTTCACCGCGGCGCGCGCCTGGGCAGGGGAAGAAACCAGCTGCAACTTATCTGGGTTGCGCCGCACTATGGCCTCCAGCGTGTCTATCTGGTCATTGGCATATTGAAAGGCGCGGCCGGGGCCGTAGGTTTCATCACAGAACACGGCAAAGACCTGCACATCTACCCCGCCCTTCTTCATGCGCGCCAGGTCAGTGTGTGCCTTTCCGGTGAGGTCGGTTTCAACCGAGTGCCCCTCAAAGACTACTTGCGACAGGACGTCATTGTGGGTATCTACCAGCACCGCCTTCTGGTGAAGGGTTTGGTAAGGGGTAGAGCAGGAAAAGAGCAAACCTGACAAACCTACCAGAAACGGCTTGGTGAAGTTACGGTGGAGCATAGGGTACATCATGAGGGAATTAGCAGTTCATAAAGCGTTTGGGTCCTCATTTTAGTTAAAACCTGCCAATTGCCAAAACCCACTGCCAAGTAAAATTTGCGCGGGAACGTACCTGCGGTTTTGTTTTCTGCCTGTTTTTCAAAAAGAAGGCCAGAAACACCCTAGCCCGTCTGTGTCAAATGCTTTCCAGGGAAGGCCTGGTGAGCCTGTTTTGCTCATTGCCTGTGTTCAGCGTAGAGGCAGGTTCAAAGAGCAGCACACTTACCTCTTCCTCGGCCACCGGCCTATGTTCCACCCCTTTGGGCACTATCAGAAATTCGCCCTCTTGCAGCTCAAGGGTTTTGTCTCTGAACTCTATTTTCAACGTTCCCTGCACCACCAGAAACAACTCATCTTCGTGTTCATGGTGGTGCCAGACAAAAGGCCCTTTAAATTTAGCCAGCTTTATGTGTTGCCCATTCAGTTCCCCCACTATTCTGGGGTTCCAGTGGTCTGAGAACAGGCTCAATTTCTCTGCCAGGTTGACCTTGTCCATCTTCTTTCTTTTTAGGTACGGTTACGCTACTTTCTTCTGCATTTGGTACCCGAGAAGGTACTGCTAAAAGTAATAAAGGAATTAATAAAAGGGGAAAGGAAATGCGTTTTGGGCCTGATTTCTGAAAAACAGCCAAAAAACAGAAACCTTTCCCCTTTTTAAATACAGATCTGTCTATAATAAAAGAAGCCTCTCAGATTAGGAGAGGCTTCTAGGGTAAGCATAACGGGAAAGACTTCATCTAACTGATTACTTCATGGTGAACAAATACTAATGGGCAGCAGCGGTGCCTTGTTTGGCTTTACGTTGTTGTTTCAATTTATCTGCCATGACATACACCTCTCCGTATTCCTGAGAGAATTTCTCTGCATTCTGCAACAGATGGTCTAGTTTGGAAACACCTCTGGCCGGCTCCTCATTATTCACCAAAGGGGAATAAATGGCAATGGCCGAAAAACTGGCAATGCCAATGTAGGTCAGTACAGTTAAAACAGCCATATCACTGTCTTGGCTAATCAAGGTCAAGGCAAAAATGCCCACAAAGAAACCGATAGCTACTAAAGAAGATCTAAAACTCTTTTTCATGACGTCTGATCATTAAGTTTAAACAATGTCTCCAGTACCTGAAGCAGTGGAGTCCTAAACTCTCAGGATACCTATATAATTCTTTCCGCTGGAAAACAGTTCCCTGAAATGTTTAATGCTTTCTGTGCTAGATCATAGTTCTATTATTAGAATTATAACTTTTCAGAGGAAAATATTTATTTCAGAAGACGCAACTTTTTTAGAACCTATGGGTGCGCCATAAACAGGAAGGAATTTATTGTCAGAAGTAGGGGTAGCCCAAAGACTGGCGAAAAGCAAATTGCCTTTAATGAAGATACAACTGATGAAAAATAATTAGAATTTTTTAAATGGGGAGGACACTTTCAACAAGAACTAATGTACGGCAACAACTATTGTCAAGGCCAGGCCTATGAAAAGACGGCAGCAGAAGATGTCACTCTGAAACAAAAATGCCTCCCTGTGAGAGGAGGCATTTACCGGAATGCAATATTGAAATCAGAAGTTGCAATAACTGCTCAAGCCTTATGTGCTGGATCAGGCAGGCCTGTTGGCAGCAATGGCGCCTTTTTTCTGTTTACGCTGTTGTTTCAGTTTATCTGCTAAAACATATACCTCGCCAAATTCCTGGGAGAATTTTTCAGCGTCATTCAGAACATGCTCCATTTTGGTGACAGCAGGTTTTTCCTTGGCTTTAAATAAAACGTCTTTGTAGATATAAGAAACCGCTAAGAAGCAAGACACGAACAAATAGGTGATAAACCTGAAGGCAGCTACATCGCTGTCGCTGGAGGTAAACACAATCAAAAATGTTCCGGCGAAGAAGGTTAATGAAATCAGCGTTGGATAATAGTTCTTTTTCATAATCATCTATAATTAAATTGTTCCACCTTCATCTTCAAGAATGCCGCAGCCAAAAAACTGCGCCTTCTCTTTATACTGTAATTATAATAAAAAGTTATTATTTTATTTTTTAAATACAAAATAGCTAACCCTTTTTATTTGCATTCATTGTTAAAATTGAAAATAAAAGGGTTTTGGTGTTTTGATTTCACAGGGCCCAGTAGTTTTGCCCATCTTTTCTGGGGAGCACAGGTTTTCTACCTTTGTGGCCCTTCCCCAGCGTTTCTCGTAAGGGAGGGAAAACAGAAAAGACAACCTGTATGAGCCTTACCCAACGCTTCAGAACCTCCCTCGCGCTGTTAACCGATATGTACCAGCTGACCATGGCCCAGGGCTACTGGAAGAAAGGCATGGCAGACCAGGAGGCGGTTTTCCATCTTTATTTCAGGAAGAACCCGTTCAAAGGCGGCTATACCCTTTGTGCTGGCCTGGAAGATGCCATTGATTTGCTCCAGAATTTCGGGTTCACTGAAGAAGATGTGGCCTACCTGGGCTCGTTGAAGGGAAGCCAGGGGCAGGTTCTGTTTGAAGAGGGGTTTCTGCAGCACCTGCGGGAGCTGCAGTTTACCTGTGACGTGGAAGCCATTCCTGAGGGCACGGCCGTTTTCCCCAATGAACCGCTCCTGCGCATAAAAGGACCCATTCTGCAATGCCAACTGCTGGAAACCCCGCTGCTCACCATCTTGAACTTCCAGACACTGGTGGCCACCAAAGCCGCCCGGGTGGTAGACGCGGCGCAGGGAGACACCGTGATTGAATTTGGCATGCGGCGGGCTCAGGGGCCAGACGGGGCAATAAGTGCTGCCAGGGCGGCCTTTATAGGCGGCGTAAAGGCCACTTCCAATATGCTGGCGGGCAAACTGTTTGCTATTCCGGTAAAAGGAACCCACGCCCATAGCTGGGTCATGTCCTTTGAACGGGAGTCAGAGGCGTTCTCTGCCTACGGTGACGTGTTCCCCCATGATTCTGTTTTTCTGGTAGACACCTACAACACCCTGGAAGGTGTGAAGAAAGCCATTGCCGTAGCCAGCAAGATGCGCGCGCAGGGCGGAGAGTTGAGAGGCATCAGGCTGGACTCCGGGGACCTGGCTTACCTGAGCATTGAGGCCCGGAAGCTGCTGGATGCCGCCGGTTTTGAGAAGGTGGCCATTCTGGGCAGCAATGACCTGGATGAGCACCTGATTCAAAGCCTGAAGCAACAGGGGGCTAAGATTGACACCTGGGGGATTGGCACCAAGCTGGTGACGGCATATGATCAACCGGCGCTGGGCGGGGTGTATAAACTGGCGGCTTTAAAAAAGGATGATCAAGACTGGGAATACAAACTCAAGCTCTCTGAGCAGCTGGTAAAAATCTCTACGCCCGGAATTCTGCAGGTGCGAAGGTTCTACCGGAACAACAGCCCCATTGGCGATATGATTTTCTCAGAACCCCAACAGGTGCAGGCGCCTGCTACCATGGTGCACCCCAATGACCCCACCCAACGCAAAACCTTTCAGGATGACTGCACTTTTGAAGACCTGCTGGTCCCTGTCTTCCAGAAAGGGAAATTAACCTACACCTCTCCGTCATTGCTGGAAATTCAGGAGCGGGCTGCCCGGCAGGTGGCGTTGCTGCATGAAACGTACAGGAGGTTTCTGAACCCGCATATCTACAAGGTGGGGCTGGAGGCTCAACTCCATGAGAAGAAGATGGCGCTTATTGTGAAATTTAGGGAAGAAGGTGCCTCTCACAAGGACTGATGCCCGTTAATAGAGGGTAACCTGGTGCCGGGTTTCCTGTTTTCGGCCTGTTTTTGAGAAAACAGGCCGAAAACAGAAATCAGGAATTAGTGGCTGCCACCAAAAGCGGCTCTTCTGGTGCCATGCTTTTTTTAGGCAGAGCCACGCTGAAAGTACTGCCGCTTCCCTCCTGGCTCTCTACCGAAATGGTGCCGCCAATGCCTTCCAGGAGCTCCTTGCAGAGCATGAGGCCCAGCCCGGTCCCCTTCTCATTGTAGGTGCCTTTAGAGGAGAAGCGCTGCTCAGAGAACAGTTTGTCTACTACCTTGGGTGAAATGCCGGTACCGGTGTCTTTTACCTGAAGCACAATCTCCTGGTCTGCTTCTTTCGCCTGTAGACAGACAGTTCCTCCCGGTTGGGTAAACTTAATGGCATTCATCACCAGGTTTCTGATGACAAAGTTGAGACGTTCCCGGTCAGAGGAAAGCTGTAGCCCTTCCGGAATTTCATTGACCAGTTCTATCTGCTTCATTTCAGCGTTATGCGCCAGCAGCGAAACATTCTCCCCGGCCAGATAATGCAGGTTTAACTTTTCATACTGGACAGAGGCGCCAGTCATTTGATTTTTAGCCCAGATCAGCAGGTTGTCCAGCAAATTAGAGGCGTTCTCATAATCTTTGCCCAGCATCTTGAAGAGGCGTTTGAATTCCTGGTCGTTCATGGCATTGGCATCTGCCAGGTAGAAAAGTGCCTGCACTGAGGCAAACGGGCTGCGCAGGTCATGGGAGATGATAGAGAAGATCTTGTTCTTAAAGGTATTCAGCTTCTCCAGTTCATCCCGCTGCTTTTTCATGACAGCGGCCTGTTCAGCCATGGCTTCTTTCTGGAGCGTAATCTCATAGTTCTGCGCCTGAACCCGGGCATTGATTTCCCTCAGCGCCCTGTTCTGAATCTTGGAGCGGCGTCTGCTAAAGAACAAAACCCCCGCTAAGCCCAGAGAGGCACCCAGGGCCAGCAGAACCAGCCACTTCACCTGTTTCTGGTGCGCCAGCTCCTGCTGCTGCCGGGTCTGCTCCAGCTTGAGCTTTTGGTTTTCCAGTTCTTTTTTCTCGTTCTCAAAGGCAGCCTCTGCCTCTGCCGCCATTTCGCGCCTTCTTTCTGAGTGGAGCGTATCAGTGGCCAAGGTTCTGATCAGCAGATGATCATAGGCGTCTTTGTACTGTCTCTGCGCCGCGTAGAGATCCTGCAACAAATCAGCCGACAAGGCTACATCTAGCGTGGAGTGCATGTTACTGGCCAGCTCAAGGCTCTGCTTCGCCACTTTGATGGCGGCGGGGTAATCCTTCTGCTGCTGGTGAAGCTCCGCGAGCTTGCGCAGGTTGCTCACTTTGGCGGCCGTGTTCTGTAGCTCATCATCAATTTTCAGGGCTTGGTGCAGGTACGAGAAGGCCTTGTCCATGTTTCCTAAATTGGCATTGACCACTCCCAAATGGTAAAGGCTCACTGAAAGCCCCCGGCGGTCTCCCAGTTCCTCTTTCATTTTGGCGGCTTTCAGGAAGTGGGCCAGCGCCCCTTCATTGTCTCCCCGGTCTTCATAGATGCTGCCCATGTTGTTATAAAGGCGGCTCATGCCCAGTTTGTCCCCAATCTTTTCAGCAATCACCAGTCCCTCCTGGTAGCGAACCATTGATTTGTCAAAATCATTGTTCCTGAAATTCACATTCCCCAGGTTCACCAGAGAACTCACCATGCCCAGTGAATCTTTCAGCTCGCGGCGAATTTGTAACGCCCGCTGGTGGCACCGCATGGCTTTCCCGTACTCAGACAGGTTCATGTACCCCACCCCCTGGTAATTAAGGGCAGCGGCTTGGCCAGAAAGGAAGTGGAGCCTGGTCGCCAGCTTTTCAGCCTGCTGGCCCGTTGCAACTGCTTTTTCAGGGTCAAACTTGGTGTACTGTTCACTGATTTTGTTCAGTAACACTACTTTTAAGGAATCTGAGGGGGTTTTCTGCACCAAGGTCTGCAAACTGTCAACCACTGACTGCTGGGCCACAGCCTGCCCTGCTAAAAAGAAGAGTAGGACGAGAATGGGGAAAAATCTCATGGGAAAATGTTGTTGTCTGTCGGGCAGAGGGCTGCTTAGTCTAAAGGTACAATAAAAATTGAGAAAATAGAACCTGAGCCAGGTGCGTATCTGCGGTTGCACACGTTGAATAAAACTTTTGTAACACATTTACAGGGAGTTGCTTTCCAAGGGTAAGAGGAGTTCTATAACTCATCAAAAGAACCATGCCCGCTGTCAAGCCTGACGCTCCCCCTCATTAAGCGGCGGCAAGGGCTTTATATTAGTGAAGGTTTTAAGAATACCTGAATTTGCCTGCACTGGCATTGCCGCCATCGCCCCTTCCTTGCCCACCTGGTGCTGCCTGTAAGCTAACAGCAACGCCTCAGCGCTACTTCTCTCTTGCCGCTATTCCTGATAAATCAGAACCCGGTCAGGCAAAATTGTGGAGGGCATTTATATCTGGCGCAAGCGGCTTTGTTAGGATTTTACGGTAGTAGGCTTCTGTTTCTGGGCTGTTTTTAGGAAAGTAGGCCCAAAACGTGGCTCCCCTTAGACGCCTGCACCCGCCAAAACTTCATCAATGCAGCAAACCAAGGACACTAACCAGCTTCAGGTTATAAGATACTGCTACCGGAAATCACATGCCCGCCCCTTTGTAGAATCTCTTCCCGGGCCTGGGCAAAACCGTCTGCTGAAATGGCCCGGGTGGCATCTTCAATAATGGAAGTGGTAAAGCCCTCCTGCAGCGCATCTAACGCCGTGAAATACACACAATAGTCGGCGGCCAGACCAGCCAGAAACACAGAAGTTACGCCTTTTCCCGTTAAGTACTGGGCAAGCGCTGTAGATTTCAGGTGCCCGTTGTCATAGAAACCACTGTACGAATCAATCTCAGGGTTTGTCCCTTTTCTGAAAATAGCTTCTACTTTGGTCATGTCTAAAGCCGGGGAAAACTCTGCCCCCGGGGTTCCCTGAATACAGTGGTCTGGCCACAGCACCTGCTCCAGCCCCTGCAGCTGGGTGGTTTCAAAGACCTGCTTGCCTTCATGCTGGGAGGCAAAGCTTTTATGGTGGGCGGGGTGCCAGTCCTGGGTGGCTACCACCAGATCAAACTTCGGTTGCAGCTGGTTGGCCAGCGCAATAATTTCCTCTCCGCCGGGTACGGCCAGCGCTCCGCCCGGAATAAAGTCATTCTGTATATCAACTAAGATAAGTGCTTTCATATGAAGTGTTTGTGCGTTCGGCAACGGTTTAAGTCAGGCTTTCCCTTCTTATTTTTCTATACTGGCCACGTCTTCTCTGAGTTTGGGCAACAGGTTGTAGAGAGCTTCTCCCGGGCAGGCGGTAGTGGCATTGTCTTTATGCCCGGAAATGGTGGCGGCCGGTATTTTCCAACGTTTGGCTATGGCTTTGGTGAGCAGCAGCAGGCTCTGGTATTGGGCTTCTGTGACCTGTTCTTTGTTAAAATTGCCCTCCAGCACAATAAGAGCGTGGCCGGTGGGGTCATACGGGGTGTTGGAGTCGCCTACGTACTGAAGCGCCCGCCCTTCGCCAATGCGCCCGTCTACTGAAATATAGAAGTGGTACGGAATATCTGCCCATGGCTCCTTGATGCGCCCATCAGAGAGAGGGCTGCGTTCCATGGAGAATTTCTGCAGCGCCTTCAGTTTTTGCTCAAGCGTACGGCTGGCATTCTGGTTGGTGGCGGTGTGGTGAATGGTAATCCGGTTGGGTACGTGCTGCTTCATCTCCAGCACGGGCGTGGCAGCCCCCCACTGACTCCGGGTCACCACCGGTACTCCCTTGGGAATAGAAACTGTCTGGGAGGTGCGGCAGGCGCTCACCAGCAGCAGGGTAATGAGAACAACAATTAGAGAGGAGGAAAGAGACTTCATGAGGCGGGGATGGAATTGAATTTTGAGCTTTTTCAGGCTATGGTTTGCCTTTTTTAATTTCGAAACAAAAGGTTCTTCTATTGTTATGTGATGGGCCAAGCAGCATTCCAGGGAGTGCCGCTGCAAAGGTCACTTCTGTTGACGCCCTTTTACAGCACCCAGGACAAATGTAAGCAAGCTCTTATGTTCCAGGAAGAAAGGGGATGATTATATTGCTTCTGTTTCCGGGCTATTTTACCAAAAACAGCCCGGAAACAGAAAATCACCCTCTTACCTGCCCGTTGCCGCGCACTATCCATTTGTAGCTGGTGAGCTCCTCCAGCCCCATGGGGCCGCGGGCGTGCAACTTTTGGGTACTGATTCCTATTTCGGCCCCCAGGCCGAACTGGGCCCCGTCTGTGAACCCGGTGGAGGTGTTGGCATACACGGCGGCGGCGTCTACGGCGTTTAAGAATACCTCTATGTTGGCAGCGTCTTCACTTAGGATTGCCTCGCTGTGTTTGGAGCTGTAGCGGGCAATATGATCCAAGGCCTCTGGCAAATCCCCCACCGTTTTCACCGCCAGTTTCAAAGAGAGGAACTCTGTGCCGAAGTGCTCTTCCTGCGCCGGATGCAGCAGGTGGGCAGGATAATGTGCGCGTAGGGCTTGGTAGGCGGCGGCATCGGCAAAAAGCTCTACGCCGGCCTGAGCCATTGGGGCCACCAGTGCCGGAAGGTCTGTCAATCTTTTCTGGTGCAGCAACAGGCAGTCCAGGGCGTTGCAGACGCTCACGCGGCGGGTCTTGGCATTGAATAAGATGGCGGTGCCTTTCTCCAGATCAGCGGTTTCATCAAAGAAGGTGTGCACAATGCCCGCCCCAGTTTCAATAACGGGAACTTTAGCATTTTGCCGTACAAAATCTATCAGGCCTTGGCTGCCGCGCGGAATCAAGACGTCTACATACCCCACCGCTTCCAGCAGGCTTTGCGTGGCTTCGCGCTCCACGGGCAACAGCGTGGCTACGTGTGGAGTAATGCCGTGTTTTTCCAGCACCGCATGAATGACTTTGATGATGGCATTGTTGGAAAATTCGGCATCACTGCCGCCTTTCAATATGCAGGCGTTGCCGGTTTTGAAACAGAGCGAAAATACGTCAAACGTCACGTTGGGTCGGGCTTCGTAAATCACGCCCACCACGCCTAGCGGCACCCGTATTTTGCTAATATTTAAACCGTTAGGTAGTTCTTTCTGAAAAATCACTTCGCCCAAGGGCGAAGGAAGAGTGGTCACATTCTCTATGTCTTTGGCAATGTCCTGCAGGCGCGCCTCGGTTAGTTTGAGACGGTCATACTTGGGGTCTGCCGGAGACATGCGGTCCAGGTCTTTCTGATTTTCCTGCAGCAGGAACGGCGTGTTCTCCAGGGCGGCTGCGGCCACGTCCCGCAGGACGGAGTTGATTTGTTCTGCGCTGAGCGAGGTGAATGTTCGGCTGGCGGCTTGGGTTTGGGTAAAGATATCTTGGTACGGCATGGGGTTACATTCTTGAACTCTTTAATATAGTATTGTCATTCTAAAAGAATCTTGGTGGCAAACTAGAAAGGCAAATGCTACTACCGTTCGCCCACAAGATCCTTTCAGGAGGACAAAAGAAGGTGAGCACTGTGCTATTTAAATTTTAAGTTTCCTCTGGAAGTCCGTTTTTGATCTATTTTCGCCAAAACAGGCCAAAAACGGAAAATTTAATTCAGCTCAGGGTTCAGGAACAGGTAATCATAGTGCACCAGGGGCTTCTGGTTTTTCTGGCCCAGCCGCTCCTGCGCTTTATCTGAGCCGTATTCGGCAATGCCAACGCCCAGGGGTTTCTCCTGCTCGTCTACCAGCTTCAGTATGTCGCCTTTTTTGAAATCACCGGAGATTTGGAGAATGCCCACCGGTAGGAGACTCACGGCTTTCCCCGTTGAACTCAAGGCGGCTTTTGCGCCGGCGTTCACCTGCACCACACCTTTGGCATAGGTGCCGGAATGGGCAATCCATTTTTTCTTGCCAGAGGCGGTTTTGTCGGGCCGGAAGCGCGTGTTCAACACATTCTCTTCCAGCAGGTCCAGCAGCACGTTTTCGGTTTTGCCGTTGGCTATGTGCACCGCAATGCCCAGCTGCGCCACCTTCTGCGCCATGTGGCACTTGGTGATCATGCCGCCACGCCCAAACTGCGACCGCTGCGTGGTGACAAAGCTGGAGAAGCCGGTGGTGCTGGCGTCAATCTCTCTGATCACCTCAGAAGCCGGGTCTTTGGGGTCGCCGTTGTAAATGCCGTTCACGTTGCTGAGAATCAGGAGCGCATCAGCGTTTAACATGGAGGCAATGAGCCCGGCCAGCTCGTCATTGTCAGTGAACATGAGTTCAGTGACCGAGATCACGTCGTTCTCGTTCACAATGGGAATTACGTTGTTCTGGAGCAGCACCCTAAAGCAGTTCTGCATGTTGAGGTAGTGGCCACGGTCCCGGAAGTCTTCTTTGGTCACCAGCACCTGCGCGCAGAGCAACTGGTGCTGCTGGAACAGCTCAGAGTACGTGTTAATCAGCTTGACCTGCCCAATAGAAGCCAACAGCTGGCGGCTGCTTACGGCATCTGCTTTTTCTGAGACGGAGATCAGGCTTCGGCCGGAGGCCACCGCCCCCGAGGACACCACAATGACTTCTTTGCCCTGTTGTTTCAGGGAGGCAATCTGGTGCACCAGGTGCTGCATGCGGGCAAGGTCAGGCATGCCGTTCTCCTGGGTGAGCACGTTGGAGCCAATCTTGACAATGATTCGGTGGTAAGGAAGCGGCATTCTTTAAGATTCAGGAAAAGAAAGCCTAATTTTAAAGGATTAGGGGTGAAAAGCCTAAATATTTTTAACAATTCATGAGCAGGGCTGTGAAAATGATAAAAGTTATACCCGGATCACATCTGTGTCAACGGGCACATACCCCCACTGCTGGCCCATGCTCAGGACTTGCCCTTTGTGGTGAAATTCATGGGTGATGACGTGGGTGAACAATTGGAGCGGCGTTACCATCACTTCATTTCCGTACAGCGGGAACGGCTTCTGCTCCTGCCACTTCTTCCGGTAGCATGCCAAGAATGCAAGCACCAGTTCATCTATGTGGCGGTAGTAATGCTCTATTTCTGGCAACGTGCTGAACGCCTCCTCCGCGGGTATATCTTCGGCTTTCCCTAAGCCAATTTTTCCCAGCCAATAGGCGTAGGTTCTGGCGTTGTGTACCAGCAGGTTGCATATGCTGCCCCGCCCGAAACCGGCCACCGAGCCCACCAATTCTGCGGGCGAAAGCTGCTGGCAGTACTGGAACAGCACCTGGCGGGAGCTCTGCACCAGTTGGTACTGGGTGTGCAGGAGTTCATTCATGCGTTCTATTTTGGGTCTGTTTTCAGAAAAGTAGCTCAAAAACAGGAATCCTGTAAATCACCGGCTGCTTTACACATCCATGGTTTCCAGCGGCTGTTTCCGGTTCAGGCGTTTCACCAGCCCGCCCAGCGTGAGCCCCTGCACTATGATGGAGAACAGCACCACAATGTAGGTCACCGCCACCAGCAGGTTGCGTTCCATTGCCTCAGTGAGGGAAAGTGCCAGGGCAATGGAAATGCCGCCCCGCAGGCCGCCCCAGGTCATGATGGCCAGCGTACGGTCTGGGAACCGGCTCTTAAACCGGAACAGCAGCGCGGGCACAAACAGTGACACCATGCGCGCCAGCAGAATGAGGAAGATAGCCACCAGCCCCACGTAAATGAACGCGTGGTGAATGGGAATGATAATCAGCTCCAGCCCGATGAGCACGAACAAAATAGCGTTCATGATCTCATCTACCATTTCCCAGAACTTGTGCACGTAATCTGTGGTGACTTTTGACATGGCGTACTCGGGGCCGCGGTTGCCAATGAACAAACCGGCCGCCACCATGGCCAGCGGGGCCGAAAAGTGGAACATGGGCGCCAGCACCATACCGCCCACCACCAGGGCCAGCGTAATAAGCACTTCGGTTTGGTAATGGTCAATGGAGCGCATCATGAGAAACGCCACGTAGCCCAGCGCCACGCCCAGGAAAATGCCGCCCGCCACTTCCTCCAGCAGCAACAGCCCAATCTCCCCGGCCTCAATGTCACCGGTGCCCTCCCGGGCAATGTTAAACAGTGTCAGGAAGATCACTACACCCACGCCGTCATTGAAAAGGGACTCACCGGTGATATTGGTCTCCACCGATTCTGAGACACCGGTTTTCTTCAGGATAGACAAAACAGCAATAGGGTCGGTGGGCGAAATGAGAGCGCCAAACAGGAGGCAATGAATCAATTCTACCGGCTGGTACAGAAACGGCAGCAGCCAGTACAGCAGGTAGCCCACCAGAAACGTTGACAGCAGCGTGCCAAACGTGGCGAAGGCCAGAATGGGCCGCGTAGACGTGCGCAGTTTCTTCACATCTGTGTGCAGCGCCCCGGCAAACAGCAGGAACCCCAGCATAAAATCCAGCAGGAAATCAGAGAAATCTATGGCCACCAGGGCGTTGCGGAGAAATTCCACCAACGGGGCGGCAAAGCTCCCCGCCAGCAGAATGCCCAATG
This sequence comes from Rufibacter ruber, assembly GCF_014138425.1. Taxonomy (NCBI): domain Bacteria; kingdom Pseudomonadati; phylum Bacteroidota; class Cytophagia; order Cytophagales; family Hymenobacteraceae; genus Rufibacter; species Rufibacter ruber. Next base: position 45,508 of record NZ_JACJIQ010000007.1, on the reverse strand, counting down.
ACAGCAGCAGGGCCAACACCATGACGCCAATTGTGCCTGGCAGTTTCACGAAACGGATATTGATAAACGCCAGCACCGCCGACAGGGCAATGAGAAGCGCGAAGAGTTTAAGTGATTCCACAAAGAATGCGTTAGGTTCTGGTAAAGATTCTCAAGTCACCCATGTCTACGGCGCAACCCTTAAAACCGATATTTTCCTCTTACGTGGGGTTCTGTTTTGGAGCTGTTTTTTTGAAAACAGGCCGAAAACAGAGCAGAAAAGCATAGAAAGTTAAATGCTCTACTACTTGAGGGAACATTCGGCAAAATAAAAGGAATGGCAGAAGCTGCTGCCGTTTGCCGCCTGTTCCCTAAGATTCATTCAGGATGCCAAAGAGAAAGAGAGATTTCATTCTTTTTCCTTGCTTACCCTGCCCTACGCTTTCTTCTGCACCAGCCGGCGCATGGCCAGCAACCCCAGCAGCGGACCGAGGGCCAGGAACAGAAACCAATAGTGAAAATCAACAGAGCTTTGGATGAACCGCAGAAACTGAATGCTGACAATGGTAAGCGCAAAGCCGAGGGAGTTGACAATGGTGAGCGCAGTTCCTTTGGCCTGCGCCGGGGCATTCTGCGCCACCAGCGTAGAGAACTGCGGCGAATCCATGGGCGCGGCAAACCCCCACACCAACAGCAGCCCCAGAAACAGCCCTAACGGCAAAGAGAACAGCCACGGCGACAGCAGGCAACAGACAAATGAAACGGCCAGGGCCGAAAAAGCAGTACGGGCGCTCCCCATGCTCCGGGACAGGTACCCTCCTGCCACGCAGGCCACCGCCCCCACAGCAATGATGCTAAAAGACCACAGCGGATTGTTCAGCGGAAGCTCCGGATTGGCCTCGGCGTACATAGCCAGCATGACCGGCACAAACGCCCAGAACGTGTACAGTTCCCACATGTGCCCGAAGTACCCGAAAGCGGCGGCTCTAAAGTCTTTCTGCCGGAAAATCTGGAAAAAGGCGGTAAAATCTGGCTGATTGCTTTTGGCGCGGTATGGTCCGTCTGGCACCAACAAGAACAACGCCACGCCTCCCGCCACCGCCAACCCCGAAGTAGCCCAGATCACGTACCGCCACGGCAGCCCCTCAGTAAGGCTTTTGAGCAAATGCGGAAACGCCGTGCCCAGCACCAGCGCCCCCACCAGAAACCCCAGCGCCTTCCCCAGCCCCTGCCGGTGGTAATCTGCCGCTATCTTCATGCCCACCGGGTAAATACCCGCTAAACAAAAGCCCGTCAGAAACCGGGACAGCACCAGCGTAGAAAGCCCCTCAGCGACCAGCAGGCTAGCGTTACAGACTGCCCCCGCCACCGCGCACACCAGAAACACCTTAGACGGCGAGAACCGGTCTGAAATGGTGAACACCGCAAAGACTAGCGTACCCAAGATAAAGCCCAACTGCACCGCTGAGGTGAGGTGGCTCACGGAGCTGGCTTCTAAGTGAAACTGCGGGATGAGGTTAGGCAGCACCGCATTGCCCGCAAACCACAAAGAGGTGCAGGCAAATTGGGCGAGGACGATGGTGGGGAGGATGTGTTGGCTTCTGCTGCTCTTCAAGAAGGTTGGTTTAAACAATTTAGGAATGAGTAACAGATGTTATTACATTTTGTCATCCTGAAACGATCTTGGTGGCGAACGGTATTAGCTTTCAAGTGAAGCAGATCTAGCTTGCCCACAAGATCCTTTCAGGATGACAGACGGGAGAAGTGCATTTGAGGAGTGATGAATGGCTTTTTGACGCTATCAGTAGAATTAATCAACAAAAGTTTCTTTAATCACCGCTTTGCACGCGGCTATTTCTGTTGGGTTCAATCTTCCCAGAACTTTGATGATTCTGACTTTATCAATGGTTCTAATCTGGTCTATGACCACCCACCCTGTCTGTTGGCTGTGTTTTACCTTCACACGGGTGGGATAACTGCGGCTTTTAGTGGTCATGGGTGCCACCACTACCGTTCTCAAGTTTACATGATTGATTATTAATATTAGTAAATGCTTAACAGTAAAATATCATAAGAAATTAATCAGTTTACACCGCCACCGGCGCCTTAATCCCCGGCCACGGGGTGTACTCCTCCAGCGTGAAATCCCCAAACTCAAACCCAAAAATATCCTTCACCTCCGGGTTCAGTTTCATCTTAGGCAGCGGGCGCGGTTCACGGCTCAGTTGCAGCTGGGTTTGCTCCAGGTGGTTCGTATAGAGGTGGGTATCACCGCCGGTCCAGATGAACTCGCCATATTCTAACCCGCAGACTTGGGCTACCATCATGGTGAGCAGCGCGTACGAGGCAATGTTGAAAGGCACGCCTAAGAAGACATCGGCGGAGCGTTGGTAGAGCTGGCAACTCAGTTTGCCGTTGGCTACGTAGAACTGGAAGAACGCGTGGCACGGCGGAAGCTTCATGTTGTTCACCTCGGCCACGTTCCAGGCGCTCACAATCAACCGGCGCGAATCTGGGTTATTCTTGATTTGGTCAATCACCTGCTGAATCTGGTCAATGTGTCCGCCGTCGGGCGTGGGCCAGGAGCGCCACTGCGAGCCGTACACCGGCCCCAGGTTTCCGTCGGCATCGGCCCATTCGTCCCAAATGGTCACGCCCCGCTCCTGCAGCCACCTCACATTGGTTTCGCCGCGCAAGAACCACAGCAGTTCATAGATGATAGACTTGAGGTGTACCTTCTTGGTGGTCACCAGCGGGAAGCCTTCCTGCAAATTAAACCGCATCTGGTAGCCAAACACACTGATGGTACCGGTGCCGGTACGGTCTTCTTTCTTCACGCCGTTGTCCAGAATATGGCGCATCAAGTCTAGGTAAGCCTGCATTGTAATAATTAGGAATTGGAAATTTAGAATTAGGAATGAGCGCGGGCCCATTGGAAGCATGAAGATAGGGAAAACCCGTTGCAGGTTGGTTCTTCTTTTGGCGGAAATTATCAACAGCCCCCCTACAAGCCCCGCACGCCGCTGTTGTCTGGAGAAAATCATTTCCTGTTTTAGGCCTGTTTTCTCAAAAACAGCCCCAAAACAGGAAATGATTTTTAGGGATTGCTTTGTTGGGAATACCGTTTGCCAATTAAGGATTCTCCCCTTAACGATTTCCCAAACGGGAGTTTGAGGCAGCGAGCGAAGCTCATTAAGAGGGTGTTCACACATGAAAGCAAGCATTGCAGATTTCTATGTCGCGGGAGTTACTTCCATGCCTAACTGGATAAGTGCATTGTTTAGATTACCGCTTGCCCAGCAAGGATTCTCCCCTTGAGGGGAGATTAAGAGGGGTGTTTACACAGGAGAGCACGCATTGTAGATAATAAATTATGGTAATTATAATGCTGAATATAATTGAAGACCAGCAATGCGCAGACCAACAGGTGTAAACACCCCTCTTCGCTCCCCTCAAGGGGAGAATCTCGTGTTATGTATACCCTAAATCAACTTCATCTAGCAAAGTCGCTTTATAATTCCCAATTCTTAATTCTCTTCCGTGTGCTGGCGTTTCTGCTTGTCAGTGAGGGGCCAGATGTAGGCCGAGGTCTGTTTCTTCCAGCCGATGGCTTCGTAGAAATCTGATTTGCCGGGGGCGGCGGTGAGGGTGATGAAATGGTAGCCCTGGAGCTGGTCTACCAGCGTCTCCACAATAAAACTGCCCACGCCTTCGCCCTGGTAATCCGGGTCCACCACAATATCGGCCAGTTGGGCGTAGTATTTTCCGTCGTCTACCGTCCGCCCGAAAGCCACCACTTCACCTGCCTCGTCATAGATAAATACCGAGTAGGAGCTCTTTTCAAACGAAGCCCTGATGTCTTCAGGCTGACGCACAGACCACCCCACCTTGGCAAAAATGTCATCCATCTTCTTCCAGTCAATGGTATTGTAATCCGGGTTCAATTTGTAATTCATTGCGCTACCCTCCATTCTTCGTTTCTGAGAATCCCATACAGGCAGGAGCCTTTCCCCTCTGCCAACGGCTCCACACCTGGCTCCTGATAGCCTGAACAGGACAATGGTGTACGCCCGGCTCCCGAAGAAGTTGGTCCGTATTTCTCCTGTTTTTAAGTTGAACACGCAGGTCCTTGCTGAAAGAACCATTTTCCCAGAAGGCGCCGTCAGTACATCAGAAATGTGTTTTCGGGCTGTTTTTCTGAAAACAGACCGAAAACAGGTTACAGAGATTCTCTCAAGGCCTTTTTGATACCCCCACTTCGTCTGACATCTCTGGGTAAAAGGGTAAAATTCAGTACTTACCCGGTCAACCTCTGTTTTGCGCCTCGCGTTGGAGAGAAGCTGTGGGTGCTCTATTTTTAGGTATCTTGAGTCACCAAACCTTGCAAAGAAAAACTATGAAGAAACTATTGCTAATGGCGCTGGTAGCGGGCACCCTCCTGTGGTCCTGCCAGAAGAAATCAGAGACGGGCCAGGCCAACGCCCAGGCGCCAGATAACCAACAGCTGGCCACGCTTTTTGAGAAATACTGGGACGAAAACGCGCGCTATTTCCCGCTGGAGGCCACCGCCCAGGGCGACAACCGCTACAACCACCTGCTGCCCAATGACAACACCAAATCATTCAGAGACAGCCTGCAGCAGTACTACCAGACGTACCTAAACAAGTTGCAGCAGTTTGAGCGGCAAGACCTCAACCCCAATGACCAGATCAGCTATGACATCTTCCAGTATGAGATGCAAACCCGGCTGGACGGTCTCAAGCACAAGACCTGGCTTATCCCGTTCCAGCAGTTCTGGGGGCTGCCGCTGAGCATGGGCCAGTTGGGCGCGGGCACCGGCAACCAGCCGTTCAAGACTACCAAGGACTACGAGAACTGGCTGGGCCGCGTGAAAGGCTTCAGCGTGTGGGCAGACAGCGCCATTGCCAACTTCCGCCAAGGCATGGCCGAAGGCGTGGTACTCCCTAAAACACTGGTGCTGAAAATGGTGCCACAGTTGAAGAGCATGGTCGTCACTGACCCTACCAAAAGCCTGTTCTACGGCCCCATCCTGAATTTCCCCGCTGAGGTTCCCGCCGCTGACCGTACCCGCCTGACGCAGGAATACCAGCAGGCCATCAGTACCGTGCTGGTGCCCACGTACCAGAAGCTGGCGGTGTTTCTCCAGAACGAATACCTGCCCAAAGCCCGCACCAGCACCGGCATCAGTGAAATTCCCGGCGGCAAAGACCTGTACAACTACTACGTGAAATACTGGACCACCACTGACAAAAGCCCGGGCGACATCTATGAAACCGGTCAGCGCGAGGTGAAACGCATTCAGGGCGAAATGCAGAAGGTAAAGGAGCAGGTAGGGTTCAAAGGCACCATGGACCAGTTCTTCACACACCTGCGCTCCAACCCCAGGTTCACGCCTTACAAAACGCCGGAGGAGGTACTCAACGCTTTCCGGGCCATTCAGGCGAAGATAGAGCCCAACTTGGACAGGATGTTTGGGAAAACACCCAAGACCCCGTTTGAAATTCGGCAAACCGAAGCCTTCCGGGCCGCCTCGGCCTCTGCCGAATACAACCAGGGCTCCCCCGACGGCTCCCGCCCCGGCATTTTCTACGTGCCCATCTTAGACGCCACCCAGTTCAACATCACCTCGGGCATGGAGTCGCTGTTCCTGCATGAGGCCATTCCCGGGCACCACTACCAGATCTCCCTGCAGCAGGAAAACGAGCAGTTGCCCAAGTTCAGAAGGTTCAGCTGGTACGGCGCCTACGGCGAAGGCTGGGCGCTCTACACTGAGTCCCTTGGCAAGCAGCTGGGGCTCTACACTGATCCGTACCAGTACATGGGCGCCCTGGGCGATGAGATGCACCGCGCCATCCGGTTGGTGGTAGACGTGGGCATGCACACCAAAGGCATGACCCGCGAAGAGGCCATTGCCTACATGATGGCCAACGAGGCCATCACAGAGGACGGCGCCGTTGCTGAGATTGAACGCTACATGGCTATTCCCGGGCAAGCGCTGTCTTATAAGGTGGGCCAGCTGAAGATCAAGGAACTTCGGGAGAAGTACCAGAAGGATCTGGGCCAGCAGTTTAACCTGGCGGCTTTTCATGATGAAGTGCTGAAGGACGGGAATATGCCGTTGCAGCTACTGGAGAAGAAAATGGAGGGCTGGGCGAAGCAGCAGAAGAAATAATTTTGGGTGTAGCGCCTGCCGTTTATGCGGCAGGCGCTCCTTTTTTAATGTTGGGAGATAGAAAGGCCTGGTTTGCTGTTCCCTTGGCGGTGCTGTTTAATACTGCAGGGCAATGCGTAGTCTGCTGTTTCCCCTGGCTTTGGCGCTTGATGCGTTGGTTTACTAGCTGCATTGTTTCATGTTTTCCGGTAAGCGCTCACGGCCGCGGGGCTCCGTCCTGGCGGTGAGCACTGCTGTTAAAACTAGGCCCTCCGGCCTTGCCGCTGGTGCGGCACCGTATTAACAGAGGCGCTCACCCCCAGGACTGGTTTAGGTTCCTTTGCTGCTATTGCTTTTCTTGATGTAGATTGTTTGCAGGTTAGTGCTGTAGTCCCGCTAGCCTGAGACGAGCCCGTGCTGCGCACATCAGCCAGGGGCAGAAGTGCTAATCTAACAGAGGTGCCACTAGCAGAAGTGTTCATTGTTGTTTGTTTGCTTACTTATTTATTGCTGCTGGTGTGTCGCTTTCTCTGGTTCAAGTTTCCAACCTGGACCTATGGTGGCGGAAGCTTTAAGCTTACATGGGGCGGCAGCCTCACACTACCTCTGCCCTCTATGGCTCCTTCTTCTGCCCCACTATGGCGCGGAAGTTACTTCCGTGCCTACTAACGCCACCAGGTCTTTGCCTATCCGTTAAACGCCTCGTTTTTCCGTCGCTCCGCCAGACAAAAGCTTACCTGTCTTTTCGCTGGCCATTCGTCTGTTTCTGGGCTGTTTTTGGAAAAACAGCCCAGAAACGCAGCCCCTGCGTGAAAAGAGCCAGTTAATTTCTATGCGATGTGCTCTGTTTCCTTTCCCTGCTGAACATGGGTGGGGAATGCCTTCCGCCTACATGGAGAGACCTAAGAAAGAAAAAGAAGATCAGGATGCAAGGAAGAGGTTTGCTGTTTTTCGCTTATTTTTACCAAAACAAGCCGGAAACAGGAGGTGCGGCTTGGGTCAAGTTCAGTAGTAACGAGTAGCGTACAGAGCATATGAAGAGGTTCGTTTCAGGAATAATGGTGTTGAGTTTGTCTTTCCCTTTGGCTGTTTCTGCCCAAACCTTGGCCTCCCCGCCACCAGGCGCGGCCAAAGCGGCAACGGCAGCCCCAAAGAAGCAGGCCGAACCGGCCTTGGCGGCCAAAGTGAACGCGCTCATCAAAGGGCAACCCACCGCCTCGGCGGCCAGTCCCAAACCTGTAGCCTCCCCTGCTTCCGCCGCAGCGGCCCCGCCGGTTCAGGCTACGGCCCAACCGGCGGCTTCTCAGGCTCCTGCCGCTGAGGCGCCTAAGTTACCGGCCCCGTCGGCCTCGGCAGTGAAGATTGACAACCTGATCACAGAGCGGGAACAGCTGGTGCTCAAGTATGACTACCTCAAAACCCAGGGGAATAACTTCTGGGGCAAAGCCTCTAAAGAAGACATGCGGGCGGTGATTGAGGCGCTCAAAGAAGTGCTGCAGAAAGACGAGCAGATTATTCACGCCGTGGAGCAGGCCAACCTGGAAACCCGCCGCAGTGTGGCCAAACGGGCTGCTGAACTGGAGGCCGAAGCGCGCAAGCTCAACAGCCAGGTGCAGGGCGACAAACGGGTGGTCACTGACAATATCTACGAACTGAAAGCCTCACTGGCCAATGCCCAAAACCTGAACCGCCGGCGCGACCGGCAGATCAAAGACCTGGAGGAGCGCCTGGAGGCTGCCAATGATGCCAAGTTTGAGCATGACGGCATTGCGGCATTTCTGGGTATGTTTTCCCTGGTGCTGATTGGGCTCATTGTTAGGCTGCGGTCACAGGTCAGTGAGCTGAAGAAGCAGAAGCAGCATGCCAACGCATGAACCAGCGTCTGACCGCGGTTGCCCAATACCTCTCCTATTCAGAAGCCATAGGGCTTTACCAGGCACTGAAGGAGGCAGGTGTGGTGGCGTTGGTCAAGTCCTGCGGTCCCCCCAGCCTTCCGTTTGGCGAGGGTTTATATTTCCAGTTGCTGATTGCCGCTGAGAACCTGCCGACGGCCCAGCCCGTTTTAGACCTGTTTTCTGAAAAACAAGCCGGAAACAGCCACCGGGCCCAGACGTGCCCGCGGTGCGGGTTTGTACAGGTCCTTCCTTCCCGGAATTTATCCTGGTGGAAAAAGGTTCTGTATGCTGGCACCACCGTGTACGGCTGTGCCGGTTGTAACCATTCATTTTTCGCATAGCAAGATTGTATCACGTAGCACGTATCACGTATCAAGACTTACTTTTATAATTAAAAATCTTGCTACGAGATACGCGTTACGCGATACTATATTTAGAATGAACAAAATCTTAGATGAATTACTAGACGTTCGGGCGCTGCTCAAGCTGGAGCAGGAAGAAGAACGCAAACAATACCAACTCCGCAACGCACAGACCAGCATCACCGAGCGCAAACGCCTGGGCATCTGCTGGTATCCGGTGAATGTGACTAAGCAGGAAGTGGGCTTCGGGAATAAGATGGTGGTGGAGCTGGAGCGAACCTCTGGCCGTGACCAGCTGCACATGTTCCAGGCCGGCTCCTCGGCGGCGCTCTTCACCAACGGCGACGGCGGCACGCTCAACGGCGTGGTGCTGGAGGTGAAACGCAACAAGCTGCGCCTGGCCACCACCAAAGAAGACCTGCCTGATTGGCTGGAAGGCGGTTCCCGCCTGGGCGTGGAGCTTACCTTTGATGAGGTGAGCTACCGCGAAATGGAGTTTGCCCTCATGAAAGTGATGGAGGCCGATAAAACCCGCCTTGCCCAGTTGCGGGACATTCTGCTGGGCGCTGAACCCGCCATTTTCAGAAAGGAGAAGCCGTATGCCCCGGTTCCGGTGCTGAACAACTCGCAAAACGAGGCGGTGCGCAACATCATGCAGGCCAAAGACGTGGCCATCATTCACGGTCCTCCGGGAACCGGGAAAACCACTACGCTGGTGCAGGCTATTCTACAGACGTTGGCAGCCGGTGAGAAACGGTTACTGGTTACCGCCCCCAGCAACACGGCCGTGGATCTGCTCACTGAGAAACTGGCCGAGCAGGGTGTGAATGTCATCAGAATCGGGAATCCGTCAAGGGTGTCTGAGGTTTTGCTGGAGCACACCCTTGACGCCCAGATAATGCACCACCGCGACTACAAGATGCTCAAGAAATTGCGCAAAACCGCTGAGGAATACAAGTCTATGGCGCACCAGTTCAAGCGGAACTTTGGGCCGCAGGAACGGGCACAACGGCAGCAGCTCAAAGAGGAAAGCAAGCGGGCGCTGAACCAGGCAGATGACATTGAAGATTATATCACAGATGACCTGCTGGAGAACGTGCAAGTGATTACCTGTACGTTGGTGGGTTCGGCCAACCGCACCATTAGGCACCTGCAGTATGACACGGTGTTTATTGATGAGGCCGCCCAGGCGCTGGAACCCGCCTGCTGGATTCCCATCACCCGGGCCAACCGCGTGGTGCTGGCCGGTGACCACTACCAGTTACCACCAACGGTGAAGTCAATAGTAGCCGAGCGCGGAGGCTTTTCCCGTACCCTGTTTGAAAAATGTATTGAGCGGCAACCAGAGACGGCTGTGATGCTGAAGACCCAGTACCGCATGCATGAGCACATCATGGGCTTCTCCAACGGACAGTTTTATGGGGGGGAACTACAGGCCCATGAGAGCGTGAAAACTGCTACACTCACAGACGCCTTTCCTGCGTTTGAGCCGGGGCCGGTGGTGGAGTTTATTGACACCGCCGGGTGCGGGTTCAATGACCAGACCATTGGCGAGGGCAGCAGTACCGCCAACCCTGAGGAAGCCGATATTCTGATCAAGCACCTGGTAACGCTACTCACGCCGTATGAGCCTGCCCCCAAAGACCAGCCTTTGAACGGGAAGCCGCTCAGAATTGGCGTCATCTCCCCCTACCGGGCCCAGATCAACTACCTCACAGACCAGGTAGAGCACCAGCCCAAGTTGTCACAGCTCATGGCGCGGCGGCAGCTGAGCGTAGGTACCGTAGATTCCTTTCAGGGGCAGGAGCGGGATATCATTTACATCAGCATGGTACGCAGCAACCCAGAGGGTGAAATAGGCTTTCTGGCAGACATGCGCCGGATGAACGTGGCCATGACCAGGGCCAAGAAAAAGATGGTGATAGTAGGTGACAGCGCCACCCTGGGGCAGCATGCGTTTTACCAGAAGTTCTTAGCTTACGCTGAACAGATTGGGGCCTACCGAAGCGCCTGGGAGCTGATTTCTGAAGCCCCTCAATAAATCCTTTCGTTTTAAAACTGCGTTAGAGGCATGGTAGGGCAGTAAAGTTTACTTCCTGCCGTGCCTTTTTCCTTTCCCAGTTCTACCCGGCGCGGGGGCTTCAGGAGCCTTAAAATTGAAGTGCCGGTTTAGAAACATGAAAAATTTGTCTACTTTCATAAAAAATGAGAGTGTTTAAGACGGGAAGAGGCGCTTGATTGGAAGTTCAGCTTTCATAACCACTTGTACATCTAAACCAATTAAAACCACACCTGATGAAAATCGAAGAAAACAAAGTGGTGTCGCTCACCTACGAGCTGCGCGTAACAGATGAAGAAGGCGAAGCAACGTTGGTAGAGACCGCCGAAGAAGAAAACCCCATGGTCTTTTTATATGGTGTGAGCGGTCTGCCTGAGAAATTTGAGGAGGAGTTGGCTGGCAAGGCGGCCGGTGACACCTTTAAATTCACCGTCTCTTCTGAAGACGGTTACGGCGACCTAGATGAAAGCGCCATTGTACCCGTGCCTAAAAACGTGTTTGAGGTAGACGGCAAGATTGATGAGGAAATGGTGCAGGTGGGCAACTACATTCCCATGTCTGACAACGAAGGCAACCACATGCAGGGCCGCATTGTAAGCGTAGAGTCTGATCATGTGCTCATGGACTTCAACCACCCGCTGGCCGGCATGGACATGCACTTTGAAGGCAAGATCATTGACGTGCGGGACGCCTCTGCTGAGGAAATTGCGCACGGCCACGTACACGGCGCCGGCGGTCACCATCATTAATTAATTGGGAATTCAGAATTAGGAATTCAGAATGGAAAGAGCCAATCCTGCGGGGTTGGCTCTCTTTTTTGGTAAAGAGGCGGGTCCGTGTCGCTCACCTTTTTCTGTTTTTGGCCTGTTTTCTGAAAAGTAGGCCATAAACAGAAAGCTCAGGAAACAGCTTCCTTTATATTAGTTCTTTTCTTATCCTTTCTATGGCGCTGAAGTTACTTCCGTGACTTATAATTCCAGCAGATACTCCCCCATTGAAAGGGAACAAAGGAAGATGTTTACGCCTGTAGATACACGCATTTCAAAAATCCTGCTATTTGTTTTTAACTCTAACCAATTCTGGCGCGAGTATCTGACTCGTGACATGCAGTGCTTCGAGTCTCCAGACTCGCAAGGGAAATATTTGCAAAAAATCAGCCAGTTCTGGAATGCGTCGGTCGCTGCGGCGCAGCGAGGGGAGTCTGGAGACTCCCCGCATCCTATGGCACGAGTCTGGAGACTCACGCCAGCGAAAGGTGTTGGTTTACCCGTTATTGGGCTGTTTACCGGAAAATAGGCTAAAAACGGAATTCACACCACCGAGAAATTTTACGTATTCCGTCCCCCTTTGAAGGGGGTAGGGGGATGATTAATTGTGCAGAGTTACGCATACAGAATCCGCATTCCTGGGAATCATTTTTTCCGTTTCTATAGCTAATGCAAACAGTTCTCCAACGGCCTTTGTCATCCCCCTACCCCCTTCAAAGGGGGACGCAATGCGTAGATCAATTCCTAATTCTCAATTAAAGTAATTTGCTCCTCCACAAACGCCTGCAACTCTGGGAAGAACCGTTCAAATTCCTGCTGGTAAAAGGTATAATGCAGCTGCAGCTCCTCTCCAGCCGTTTCCATGCCTGAAACGAAGGTGGTGCGTCTGCTTAGACCGTGTAATGCCCGGGCTGCACCGGCCACTTGCGCATACCCCACAAGCCAATTCTGTTGTACCATGTAGGGCAGAAATCCCTGTACCCGCTCCGGCAGCAGCTCGGGCCTACTCAATATCAAAGCATACGCCTGTTCAGCGAAAGCCGCTAAGGAAATGGAACTGTACGCCTGGAAATTAGCCGCCAGAAAATGGTCATAGAAGATGTCTGCCACCACCCCGGCGTACTTGCTGTACTTCGGGCGGAGCCGTTCTTTGGTTTCAGCCACAATGGGGTGCGTATCTGTGAACGAGTCAATGAGCCGGTGCAGCCGAACGCCCTCTTGCACCCGCTCCGGATACAGCAACAGTTTGGCGCCGCGCACGCCATCAGCGATGAAGTTGCCCAGACGCAGGTCTTCATCGTCGCCAGACAGAAATAAATGGGCCAGGTAGTTCAATTAGGAATTAGGAATTAGGAATTAGGAATTAGGATTGTACTTCGTTCTAGGCTGATGGTTGCGCTATTGGCGGCATACGCAGTTCCTGTTTTTGGCCTGTTTTCAGGAAAGTAGCTTTAAAACGCAAACACCCGAAAAAGCTTGTGTCCTAAAAAATTAATAGATTACCATTTACAGTTTCCTCCTGAAACGTACGTTTACCAATTCCTAATTCTCCATTCCCCATTCTTAATTCCCACCAGGAACCCTGGCCCAAGATGTTCGTATTGTTCCAGTAAGAAAAAGATCCAAACACAAACTATGGAAAACGCACAAAATCAAAACCGGGGTGATGTGAAGGCCCTGATAGAGAAAATCAACGACATCAATACCGCCATGCTCAGTACCGTGGAACCGGACGGCACCATCCGTTCACGTCCCATGCGGCACTTGAAAGTAGATGAGAGCGGCGCCATCTATTTCTTTACCGGGCATCACTCCGGCAAAGCCGATGAAATCAAGAACGAAAGCCATGTGAACCTGAGCTACGCCAAACCCGGCGACCAACTGTACGTGTCGGTATCCGGTACGGCCAGCGTGTACCGCGACCAGCAGCAGATTGACGACCTCTGGAACCCGTTCATGAAAGCATGGTTCCCTGAAGGGAAAGAAGACCCCAACATCGCCATCCTGAAAGTGACCATTGACCAGGCCGAGTACTGGGATTCACCGAGCAGCGCGGTGGTACATTTATACGGTGTGGTGAAAGCCGCCATTACCGGTGAGCCGCCCCACCCCGGCGAAAACAAAAAAATCAATCTGTAGTTATACAAGAGAAAGGGAGTTCACGCTCCCTTTTTTCTTGCCCATTTGCAGGCAGCCGCCATTTGGCCGTTTTGTGTTTTTGGGCTACTTTTCAGAAAACAGCTCTAAAACAGAAACTTCATATCAACCTTGGCAACTCCCCTTTCCCCTGCGCATACCACGCTTACTTTGTTTGGTGTAAAACCCGGTCACTGGCGCTGGGGCTTGGCGCAAATGGGAACGTCGCAGCGGCCGTTGCAGAAGGTGAAAGGCTTGAACTTCTTCAAACTGTTGGGCAGCGGCCAGGGCCGAGGGTTCAGCCTTAACCCCAACTGGTACCGCTACGGTCTCCTGGCCACCTGGTCCTCCCCCGCCGCCGCCGAAGATTTTTTCCTGGGCCACCCGCTTCTGGAGGAGTACCGCCAGCATACCTTTGAGCAGTATCACCTGACCTTGCAACCGTTACAGGCGCACGGACTCTGGAGCGGACAAAACCCGTTCACCACCCAAACCCTCCCGGCTCCCGAAAACAAACCCATTGCCGTGCTCACCCGCGCCTCCATCAAACTCACCAAAGCTTTGGATTTCTGGAAGCACGTGCCGCAAGCCAGCGCCAGCCTGGACCATGCGAACGGATTATTAGCATCCATTGGCTTAGGCGAAGCTCCATTTCTGCGCCAAGCCACCTTCAGCCTCTGGAAAGACGAAGCCAGCATGAAAGAATATGCCTACCGCATGGCCGCCCACCGCGAAGTCATCAAAAACACCCGCACCCGCGGTTGGTACTCTGAGGAGTTGTTCGCCCGGTTCACGCCGCTGCACAGCGAAGGCACCTGGAATGGTGTGGATCCGTTGCAGGGGCTGGTGTAATGGGCGCAGACGCTCGCAGGTCCTCCGTACGCTACGAGGTCTTTGGGAGTCCTGAGTCCTGAGTCTTGAGTCCTGTGTTTATAAAGTAAGTTGAGGTAAGCTGGCGCGAGACTAAAGTCTCGTGACAAAGGATGATGCGAGTCTCCAGACTCGCCGGGAACCACAAACTAATAAGCAGTAAAGACACAGGAGTCTGGAGACTCCACCCACCGCAAGGCACGAGTCTGGAGACTCGCGCCAGTATTTAGGGAAAAACGAATTGCGTTTCTGGCCTCTTTTCTTCAAAACAGCCCGAAAACGGGAAAGCAGAATTTCTTCGCGCGCGAGGGCGTACGTATACACAGAAAAGCACCCATATCAGAACATTCCCCTCCTGGGAAGGAGAGTGGGTTCTACCCGTTTACCACCGCAATACCGCCCACTCAAAAGACCTCGTAGCGTGCGCAGCACCTGCGAGCGTCTGCGCCAATTGCGTTTAGAGCTTCTTTTTCTGAAATCAGGCCAAAAACAGAAAGAGAAACCACGCTCCTGTACGCGGTGAGACTCCTCCTTTTTGCAGAATTTCCCTTACTTTTGCGGTTGGCCTAGTTCGGCCCAATGAAAAGCACATTCCAACCGAAACCATACCCATGTCAGAGTACGACTACCGATCCATTGAGCAGAAGTGGCAGCGCTTCTGGAGTGATAACAAGACGTTCAAGACCGAGATTGACCCTAGCAAACCCAAGTTCTATTCGCTGGACATGTTCCCGTATCCGAGCGGGGCGGGTCTGCACGTGGGGCACCCGCTGGGCTACATCGCCTCTGACATTGTGAGCCGGTACAAGCGCCTCAAAGGCTTCAACGTGCTGCACCCCATGGGCTTTGATTCCTTCGGCTTGCCGGCCGAGCAGTATGCTATTCAGACCGGTCAGCACCCGGCCGTGACCACCAAGCAGAACATTGAGCGCTACATTGAGCAGCTGAACAACCTGGGCTTCTCCTTTGACTGGGAGCGCGAGGTGCGTACCTCAGACCCCAGTTACTACAAATGGACCCAGTGGATCTTCATGCAGCTCTTCAACAGCTGGTACAACTACAATACAGACAAAGCTGAGCCTATTGAGACGTTGGTCACCGAGTTTGCCATGCGCGGCAACACGCACGTGAACGCCGCCTGTGACGAGGACACGCCGCACGTGACCGCCGATGCCTGGGCGCGCCTCTCTGAGAAAGAGCAGCAGGACCTGTTGCTGAAATACCGCCTCACCTTCCTCTCTGAAGCTGTGGTGAATTGGTGTCCGCAGTTGGGAACCGTTCTGGCGAATGATGAGGTAAAAGATGGCGTCTCAGAGCGCGGTGGCTACCCCGTGGAGCGCAAACTTATGAAGCAGTGGATGATGCGCATCACGGCTTACGCCGAAAGACTGTTGCAGGGCCTGGACACCATTGACTGGTCTGAGCCGGTGAAGGAGATGCAACGCAACTGGATATGCAAATCAGTAGGGGCTGAACTTCGCTTCCAGCTGGACGGCCACGCCCACAAGCACATCACCGTCTTCACCACCCGCATTGACACCATTTTCGGGGTAAGCTTTGTGGTGCTGGCGCCGGAGCATGAATATGTAACCGAGATCACCACCCCGGAGCAACGCGCCGAGGTGGAGGAATACGTGACCTGGGCCAAGAACCGCTCGGAGCGCGACCGCATGTCTGATGTGAAAACCGTGACCGGCACCTTCACCGGCGCATACGCCATCAACCCTATCTCTGGCGAAAAAGTACCGGTTTGGATTGCCGATTACGTACTGGCAGGTTACGGAACCGGGGCCGTGATGGCCGTACCGGGCCACGACACCCGCGACTACGCCTTCGCCAAGAAGTTCAACCTGCCCATTCCGGAAGTGGTAGCAGGGGGGGATTTGAGCAAGGAAGCGCACGCCGCCAAAGAAGGAAAAATCATCAACTCCGGTTTCCTGAACGGGCTGGAGGTGAAAGACGCCATCAAAGCCGGTATTCAACGTGCCGAGGAACTGGGCGTGGGCAAAGCCCGTATCAACTACCGTATGCGCGATGCCGTGTTTGGTCGGCAAAGATATTGGGGGGAGCCGGTGCCGGTGTACTACAAAGACGGAATTCCGGCCTTGCTGGACGAGAGCGAGCTGCCGCTGGTGTTGCCGGAGGTAGATGCCTATCTGCCGACAGAGACCGGTGAGCCGCCCCTGGGCCGGGCACAGGACTGGAAATACCGCGGAGAATATGAGTATGAACTGAGCACCATGCCCGGTTGGGCGGGCTCCAGCTGGTACTGGTACCGCTACATGGATCCTCAGAACGACAACGCCTTCGCCAGCAAAGAAGCCATTGATTACTGGCAGAATGTGGACTTATACATTGGTGGTTCAGAGCACGCTACGGGTCACCTCCTCTACTCCCGCTTCTGGAACAAGTTCCTGTTTGACCTCGGGCTGGTGAACCAGGACGAGCCGTTTAAGAAGCTCATCAATCAGGGCATGATTCAGGGCCGGTCTAACTTTGTGTACCGCGTCAAAGATACAAACACGTTTGTGTCCTTCGGGCTGAAAGACCAGTACGAAACAACCGCTCTGCATGTGGACGTGAACATTGTGGAGAACGATGTGCTGGATGTAGAACAGTTCAAAGCCTGGAGACCAGATTTCGCCAACGCAGAATTTGTACTGGAAGACGGCAAATACCACGTGGGCGTGGAGATTGAGAAAATGTCCAAGTCCAAGCACAACGTGGTGAACCCGGACAAACTGGTAGAGGAATACGGTGCCGACACCCTGCGCATGTACGAGATGTTCCTGGGGCCGTTGGAGCAATTCAAGCCCTGGAACACCAACGGCATGGACGGCGTGTACAAGTTCCTGCGCCGCTTCTGGAAACTGTTCTTCGATGAGCAAGGCAACTGGGCGGTAACCGACGAGCAACCCACTCCCGCCGAGCTGAAGTCGCTGCACAAAACTATCAAGAAAGTGGAGGAAGACATTGAGCGCTTCTCCTTCGGGACCAGCGTGAGCCAGTTCATGATCTGCGTGAACGAGTTGTCTTCCTTGAAAACGAAAAAGCGCGCCATTCTGGAGCCGTTGACCGTGGTGCTGGCCTCCTACGCCCCGCACATCACCGAGGAACTCTGGAGCCGCTTGGGTCATACCGAGAGCATCACCTACGCCGCCTACCCAGAATGGAAAGAGGAATTCCTCTCTGAAAGTACGTTTGACTATCCTATCTCCATCAACGGGAAAGTGAAAAGTAAAATGACCTTTGACCTGAAAGCCCCTAAAGAGGAAGTAGAGACCGCCGTACTGGCGTCTGAGCAGGTGCAGAAACTCTTGGAAGGCAAACCGGTGAAGAAGGTGATTGTGGTGCCGGGCAAGATTGTGAACGTAGTAGTTTAGCGTTTTTGACCTGTTTTCACGAAAACAGGTCAAAAACGAATGTACTAAAAGAACAGCCTTAGAGGCTGTTCTTTTAGTTTACATCAGAATCAGTTTTCTTTATTGAGGTAAAGGGTAATTAGGAGGAAGAACCTAAGAGAATGTATTTCTAAATATTGCTTATTGGCCCCTATGTTTGACAAAGCAATCTGTAGGCTTAGCACTTGGCCTACTCCTTTCATCATTGGTTTCCTTTTCTTAATTAAATTCTCAGTCTTTGTTCTACTGGGGTTGCTCCTTTATGCCTTCGGGGGCAGAATCAATTTCAACACGTTTGAGGTAAGTCCTTATAGTGTCTGGAGACATGCGGTGATTCCGGCTCTTTTTGAAACTTTCTTCAGCCAGTTCCTCGTCCTGAAATATTCTCCAAGGATCGGTCTCAACAGAACCCAGGCCATTTGGCTTTCTGCCGCCATTTTCGCCCTCGCTCACTTTCAAAACCCTCTTTATATTCTTTACGAATTCCCTATAGGCATTATCTATGCACTAGGATTCTTAGTGCTTCAGGAAAGAAAGGCCAAACCTTTTCTCTGGATAGCTCTCCTGCATTTTCTGTGGAACCTGATGATGTTGGTGTTTTGATTTTCAGGAAGTTGTTAATGAATTCACCCCCTAGTATAAATCAAAGTGACAAAAGACATTATCTGAGGCCATAACCGGGAAATCAATAGGTAACTCCGCTTTAGGGAGCTGCACAAATCCTTTCTTTTCATAGAACCTGATGGCCGCCTGCAGGACATCAACAGTGCCAAGATACAGGTCCTCAATGCCATTTTCTTTGCAGTAACAGATCAATTCTTTTAACAAGAGAGCCGCAACACCATAATATTTTCCCCTAAACTCTTTTTTGACAAACATTTTCCGGATGGCACCGGCCTTTTCATTGAAACGCAAAAGGGCAATGGTCCCGCAAAGCTCTCCCTCTACGCTTGCACCCCAGAAATTCCCTCCCTTTTGGATGTAGAAGCCTTCTATATCAAGCAAATCTGGTTGGTCTGCCAGCGTGATGGGTACGCCAAACTCAAGCTGCTGGATAGGTAATATGATATCAATGATCTCTTTGGAATGTGAGTTGTCTAAGGTCTTGATGCTGAAGGCATGTCGCTAAAATTAGAGGAAAGAGACAGGCAGCCTCCACCCTATATCCCAGTGTTAGGCTTATAGGGAGGAGTTAGTTTGAGGAAGGAAACACTGATTCTTGTATAGAGCTAGCTTCAGACAGAAACTAAACCCACAACTCCACCCGCACTTTCTTCGGGAGGCACTTCACCACCAGTTCATAGGAATGGTTAATGAGCTCTGGCAGCAATCCCATGGGCAGAAAAGCTTCAGGCAGAATAGTGTTCCAGTATTTCTTGTTCATGTGGTAGCCCGGTTGGATGGCCGGGTACTGCTCCCGAAGCTCCACCGCCCTTTCCGGGTCACATTTCAGGTTCACGCCCTCGGCGTAGCTGTTCAGGCTGCACATGGCAAACATCTTCCCGGCCACTTTATAAACCAGGGTGTCTTCGCCGAAAGGCAGGGTTTCCTCTACGTGAGGCTTGGCCAGGCAGTAGTCTCTGAATTCCTCTATGTTCATGAAGGCCAAACTAATCAAAAAAGCGGCACCCGCCAAGAAAGACCGGTGCCGCTTTTAATTGAAAAATGTTATCAAAAATGTTATTTTACCTCTGAGGTTGATTTTTCTACACTTTCCACTTCGGCTACAGGTGGTGAGTATGTTTCTTCCAGCACTGACACTTCATCTTCATAACTGCTGTCCTGAACCATAGACACTGCCTCCAAGTCTTGTTCTTCTGAGGCAGCCTCTTGCCGCTTCTTCCCAAAGAAACGCTTAATTCCAGAAAACAAACCCACTAAAGCCAGTGCAATTAGCTTCCAGAATTTCAGAGCCCCTATCAAGATTACTTTGAAAAATTTAGCGATAACAGCAAAGAAACCCACTTTCGCCAGAACTTTTCCAGCAATCAACCCACCTATGCCGTAGGCGGCCACTTTGTCAACCCCGGGGTCAAAGTCTGCATACCGGTTGCCTTCATTGAATTCCACGCTGGCCAAAATGCCTGGAACATCAGCCTGAATCCCTTTGACCATACTCATGTCTCCAATGGCATTCAACTGCAGATACCCTTTGCGGCCCAATATTCTGATGTTGTAATTCAGAGTGTTCACCCCCGTTTGCTCTTCACCAAACTGAAGCTCTTTTGCCCAATGCAATTTATGGGCGGCGGCATCATAAAAAGGCGGCACCGCCCAACCAATCAACTTCACAGGCTGGTACCCCTCTGCTTCACGTGCCTCATTTTCATATTCCGTATCTGCCTGCATTTCCTCCAGCAGTTCATCATAATCAATGTCTTTGGCGTCATCGTCTTTGATGTACCCATCTTCTGAATACGTCACGTCAATAGCCCACGTGTCTGCATCTGCGGGGCCGGCGGCCACCGGAAACAGCATGCCCATGCTTTCGCTAGGCGGGTTTCCCCAAAGCTCTGTCAGGACTTGGGAGCTTTGTCTGCCATCTAAGAATTTGTACCCTTTGGGTACGGTAATTTTAGCCAGCCCCTCTTTCAGGACAATGGTGCCTGTTTGATAGTGGTAAGAGGCGTTTACGCTGTCACGCCACACTTTGAGCGAATCTGTTTCGGCTGCAGATGAGCTGAACGGTAGATAACACAGAAGAAAGACAAGAATGTAAATTTTTCTCATGTAATAAATTAATTAAAGATTAAATAAAGGAATAGTGTCTACTAAGATAAGAAAAGTAATAAAAAATCAGGAGCTGTTGAAATAAAAAAGCCGGAAAAATCCGGCCTCTTTTATTTTGTACGCAGAAAATATTGGGCAGCACTTTTGGCCTTATTTCAGAAAAACAGGCCAGAAACGCTGGCAAAACCACCTAGCCTAGCTAAGCCATCTTAAGACTAGGTAAATAAAGCCGCACAGGAACATCAGCATAGAGATTTTGTTGATGGTGTGCATGGTGCGCAAGTTGAAATTAGTCTTGCGGTTGGGGTCTTTTTTGCGGAAGAAGTAAGTGGCCACTTCCGTGAAATCAAATAGTCCTTTCATATCAGTTTTATCTGTTCGCTTCTTCAATAAGTACCTTTGCTTGTGTAGGATACTTACTTATAAGCCAATGTAATACATCAAGCTGGTCTTTTCCTGGAGCTCTTCTAATCTGCGCAATTAATTTTATTGCTTGCGGCCTGTTTAGAGTTAAGTTTGAAGCACCTTCATTACAAAGTGAGCAGATAGCTCTTAAATTGTTAGGTTCATCAGTTCCTCCCATTGATTTATCAATGATATGACCAATATGTAACCTGGTTTTCCGTCCATTGTCATTTGGATGTGGTTCCCCAGCAGCAGCCCCGCAAATTTGACAAGTAAAACCATTCCTATCTAAGACAAAAGCCCGAGTCTCTTTTGATATTCCTCTTTCAAAAGCAGGTAAAGGCTTTAAGCTTATCAAAACATACTGACCAGGTTTTAAATCACTCCTGTCATTATGGGTAACTATATTTAGGCCTTCCTCATTCCGCAGTTCCCTTACTCTTCTTGCCCACTCACTTATGCCTGCTACCTGTCTTAACGTATCAGAATCTATTACTTCACCAACACGGTTAAAGAAGAATTCTCGCAGAAGAGCTCTTGCGCCTTTACTTTCAGATTTCTTTTTCACCTTTTTCTAATGCTTCTTTTATTGAATTTCCGATAGCTCTGGCAACTGGTGGCGGAAATGCGTTTCCTACTTGTCTATAGGCTGGAGTTTTTTTTCCGATAAATTCCCAATCCTTAGGAAAACCTTGTACTAAAGCGGTCATTTTTAACGTAAGCCTTGGCAAACCGTCAAATCCATTGATGGGGGGAGATTCAGCTAGGCCGCGCCCATCAATCCCCATTTCTGCCCAAGCTTTTTTGGCTCTAGTTGGTCCTAAGTCAGCCCCACCATGTTTTTTAGAACCACCAACTAAGGTTGGAGCAATTACATTAGCTTTTTCTTTCCATTGATCAGCATTGCTCCAGCCTAATAGTGACATTTCTTCATAAAGCAATTCACCAACTGTCAAAGGTTTGTTTTCAGTTTTATTTGGCCATGTAAAATATGGAAAATATTTTTCTTTCATAGCCACCAAAATTGCCCTTGGCCTTAACTGTGATACTCCATAATCTGAAGAATTTACAAGTTTCCAATCAAAACTATAACCATGAGCCCGTAATGTACTCAAAATTTCTTTTCTATAAGTTTTGAACTTAGGACTAAGAATTCCTTTAACATTTTCTAACATGATGGCCTTTGGCTTACATTCCTCCATCAAGCGCAAGGCTTCTGGGAACAAATCCCTCTCATCAAGGTGCCCTAATTGTTTTCCAGCAATTGAAAACGGTGGACATGGAACCCCCCCGGCAAGAAGATCTACTTTCCCATTGTAAAGGGACGCATCAAACTCTTTTACATCTAAATTGATTACATTCCAATTAGGCCTGTTGTGGCGTAAAGTTTCACAGGCAAGTCTCTCAATTTCAACTAAAGCAAGATGATCAAATCCAGCTTGTTCTAAACCCAATGCTTGCCCACCAGCCCCAGCACAAATCTCTAATGATGTAAATTCTGACATGCTAATTTAAAATAATTTAATTATACGCCTCCACGCCCACCGGCTCTATCCAGTTGCCGTCTTCCCGTATCAGTTCAATCAGTTCATCTACGGCCCTTTCCTCAGGCACCGATTTCTTGATCACCTGTTGTCCGCGGTACAGCGCAATCTTGCCTTTGCCCACGCCCACGTACCCGTAATCGGCATCGGCCATCTCGCCGGGACCGTTCACAATGCAGCCCATGATGCCAATCTTCACACCTTTAAGGTGGTCGGTGCGTTTCCGGATCATGGCGGTGGTTTCCTGCAAATCAAACAAGGTGCGGCCGCAGCTGGGGCAGCTGATGTACTCAGTTTTGCTCATGCGCGTGCGGGCGGCTTGCAAAATCCCGAAGGTCAGTTTGTTCAGCCCTTCCAGCGTATAGCCCCACTCCTCTTTGCTGCGGTAGCTCAGGTCCTGGGTGCTGAGCATGACACCATCCCCGAAGCCGTCAATGAGCAATCCTCCTACGTCGGTGGCGGCGTAGAGCTGCACCTGTTCATCGGTGAGATCTTCGTAGGAACGTTTGATGATGACCGGCACGGGCTGTCCCTGGTTCATGAGCCGGATGAAGGCTTTGCGCTGCTCGGGCATGGCGTGTTCGTTCTCCGTTTCCAGAATCAGTACCACGTCTGGGCGGTTGTGCAGCGTTTCAATGAAGTCATTGGTAAGCTGCCCCAATGACACCTGCACGAAGTTGAGCTGTGGGTGCCAGGAATCTGCCATTTCAAACTGCACGGCGGTGTAGAGCGGATACCGTTCTTCTCGCTTTTCGGCTTCCAGCCAGGCGGTGTAGTCCACGATCTCTTTCAGGCCGTTGGGTAGCATAAAAGAAATAGGTGCGCTGCCAGTGTAGACGTAATCCGCGCCTTGGTCAGACATGTGGAACTTGTCCAGCACCGGTGAATAGATATGGCCTACCGGCCGAAGGTCTTCATACGTGATGTCTTCCAAACGGCTCAAGTCTGCCACTACGCGCGGCACGTTATGGCTGCCCAGGTTCAGCACCTCGCGGGTTTCGCGGCGGTGGTACTGGAACGGGTTGTACGGCAGATGGCAGATGGGTTTGATGGGCGTATGACCGGCGCGAGTAGCGTAACGGTCAATCAGCATCTTCGCCACGGGCGCTTCCAGTTCCGGCGCCTCGGTGAGAGAAACCCGCACGGTGTCGCCAAGCCCATCCTCCAGTAAGGTACCAATGCCCACCGCCGATTTCACGCGCCCGTCTTCGCCTTCGCCGGCTTCGGTTACGCCCAGGTGCAGCGGGTAGGGTTGTAATCCTTCTTCCTCCAGTTTCTGCACCAGCAAGCGGTAGGCCTGCACCATCACCTGGGTATTGCTGGCTTTCATGGACAGCACCACGTCATAGTAGTTCAGGTCTTCGCAGATGCGCAGAAACTCCAGGGCGCTTTCCACCATGCCTAGCGGGGTATCACCGTAGCGGCTCAAAATCCGGTCAGACAGGGAGCCGTGGTTCGTGCCGATGCGCATGGCGGTGCCGTACTCTTTGCAGATGTTCACCAGCGGCGTGAAGCGTTCCCGTATCCGGTCCAGCTCGGCCTGGTAGGTGGCGTCTGTATAGTCAATAACCTGAAACTTCTTTTTATCGGCGTAGTTGCCGGGGTTCACGCGCACCTTCTCCACCAGGCGGGCGGCCAGCTCGGCGGCGTTGGGCGTGAAGTGAATATCGGCAATCAAAGGAACGGAATAGCCGCGGGCGCGGAGTTCTTTCTTGATGAGACCCAGGTTTTCAGCCTCTTTCACGCTGGGCGCCGTGATGCGCACGTACTCGCAACCGGCCTCCACCATGCGTATCACCTGCTCCACTGATCCCAGCGTATCCATGGTGTCTACGGTGGTCATGGACTGTACCCGGATGGGGTTGTTTCCGCCCATGGCGAGGTCGCCTATCTTCACTTCACGGGAGAGGCGGCGGGTATAGTTGGTGAGGCTGGGGCAGTAAAGGCCTTCCAGCGAAAAAGAATCTTTGTTCAAGGGAAATGATGTTTCCATAGTACGTTAACCAATGGCCAAACCAGATTGTTCAGCGCCCGGCTTGTAAAAGTACGAGGTTTTTTTGAGGTGGCACAAGCCGTTGCTACCTGAAGATTTTCTAAGGCAGGTTAAAATTTATGCTCCAGCAACTGTCTCTGGTTTACATTATAACTGCTTCTATTAGAAGGATATCTAACGATTCAACTTAGGCTAGTTGGCAGAAAAGACGGTTAAAAGGCCCCCTTAGGCCCATAGATATAGGTAAAGCGGCAACACCTGCCTCCCATTTACGTACTATCTATACCTTAACATCATCCCATTATGTCATTACTGTTTCTTTCCCAAAGCAAACGTCAGGCGGCCGCTTTACTGCGTAAGGCAGGCATGGATAACGTACAGATAACGAATACTATTCAGATCACCCGTGAAACGGCTGAGAACTGGTTGTACCAGGAGATGGAGCAAGGAAATCTGCCGCTGGTTTTTCAGATGGTCAAAGGAGATGTACTGGAGAAAGACTCGCAGTTGCTCTTTGATGAACTGAAAGACCTGGTGGTGGCCAAATTCATTATTCGGCAGGAGATGGATTATGAAACTGCCGCTAAGACGGCCACGGTGATTCTTCCCTTCATCTTAAAAAGGATGGTGGAGCTGATGCAGAAGAACCCCAAGTTCAAACAGTGGTGGGAAAATGTAGACCTGCGCAAACACCTGCCCACCAAAGAAGTCATTAAAACCAAAATAAGGGAGGTTGGGCAGACCTTCTCCGGCAACAGTTCCTCAGACAACCGGGCTTTTGCCTGAATTTGCGTTTTAGGCCTGTTTTTGGAAAAGTAGCCCCAAAACGCAAAACCAAAGCCACCTTTACCGGGGTGGCTTTTCTGTTTAGAATAAACGGATGCGCTAAAAACTGGCCGGCGAAATTCCGCTCTCCGGTTTCCCCTCCCGTAGCTTAGGATCTTCCAGGCTGAGGTTGGCGTCTCCCCTCTCTTGCAGGCGGTCAAGGCGTTCCCCTATCCGGTCCCGCATCTCCTGGTCCTGTAGGTTGGTCTGCTGGTCTAAACCCAGTTCAGCGGGATTGCATTGCTGCTCTATCTCCTGGAGCTGAAAAACATAGGTGTCTACCCGGTTAATGGCTTCAGACACAAAGTCGGCGGCATGGTCTGTTTCTTCTGAGATGCCTTCCTTTACTTGTTCGGCCTTCCTGATCTCTTGTTGTATAAATTCGGCGGCGCTGCCGCCTTTTGCCCGGTGCTGGTCCAGCTTCCGTCTAAAGTCACTGATGTCAAAATCCATAATGGTAGTAGGTTATAAGGGGGTGACTGTAAAAAATGAGCGTACGGAAATTTTTTTTCTTAGTTTTTGCCGAAACCCGTAACCCTGTCCTTGCTTTGCGCGTAGCCCCAAAAAAAAAGGCGACCCTTTAACTAAACCCCCACCTTATGTCATTCCCCTTCCTTCAGAAAAGTCATGCGTACGCTGCCCGTTTGTTGCACAAAGCGGGATTGACTGTCACTCAGATACCACAGGCCATTGAGGTGGCGCGCACCACTGTAGAGACCTGGCTCTCCCGTGAGTTGGAAAAAGGGAATGTGCAACAGGCAATGCAAGTCCTGAAAGGACAGCTGCAGGAGAAAGGCGCGCAAGTTTTGTTTGACCAGCTGAAGGAATTACTCCTGGTAAAACTGATCATTCACCTGGGAATCAGAAATGCCCTGGCCGGGTCTATTGCCGGTCTGGTGCTTCCGTTTGTATTGAAGCGGGTACTGGAGCTGACCCGGCAGAACCCTGCCCTGCAGAACTGGTGGCAGGAACAGGGCTGGCAGCGGCACGTGCCCACCCAGGAATCAATCAAAGAGAAAATCAAAACGGTTAGCCAGCGTCTCTCCCCTAACCGGACTTCTGAGGAGCAGCCCCTGTTTATCTAATGTTCTGTTTTGGGGCTGTTTTTTCGAAAACAGCCCCAAAACAGCTGTCTCTTTCACCATACATAACAAAGGCCTCTACCGTAGTAGAGGCCTTTTTGTTTGTTTGTCAGAAATGTGACCAGGGCTTAAAGCATGTTTTATTTGTTTTTTGCGCTGAGAAAAAAGGTACTACAAAAGACTGACACCCCCATTTATTCGCACCATAGCGCTGCTATGCTGCTCAATAAACCGGTTCACCAGAACCTAGCCTTCCCCCAATTTCGCCGGCAAAAACCAAATTTGATCAAGCGCTTAGTGGCTGAAAAGCATCTCGCGGTATTTCACCAGTGGCCACTGCTCATCATCTACAATCAGCTCCAGTTTGTCTACGCTGTACCGGATGGTGTCAAAGTAGCTCTTGATGTTCTCATTGTACTGAATGGCGCGCTCACGGGTATCTTCTACCTTGTTGGCTACCTTACGGGCCTCTACCATAGCCTCTACATTGGTTTTGATGGTGGTGAGGTGGCGGGAGATGTTCTTGATGGTGTCAAGGGTTGATTTGGTGTATTCATCATCTTCCAGTCCAATCTCACGCAGGCCTTTGATGTTCTGCACCAGTTTGGTCTGGTACGCCACAGCAGTTGGAATTACGTGGTTGGCAGCCAGGTCACCCATCACACGGGCCTCAATCTGTACGCGCTTGATGTAGTCTTCCAGTAAAATCTCGTGACGGGCGTGTAACTCGCGCTTGTTGAAGATGTTGTGCTTGGTGAACAGCTCCTCGGCCATCTCGTCTACCAGTTTGTCAAGGGCGTACGGGGTAGTCCGGATGTTGCTCAGCCCGCGGCGCTCTGCTTCCTCCTCCCACTCCTTAGAATACCCGTTTCCTTCAAACCGGATGTCTTTAGATGAGATGACGTACTCGCGCAGCACGTCAATGATGGCCACTTCTTTTTTCTTGCCTTTGGCAATGGCTGCCTCTACCGTGTTCCGGAACTCAATCAGCTGATCGGCTACAATGGCGTTCAGGATGGTCATGGCGTTAGAACAGTTCGCAGAGGAACCAACCGCTCTGAACTCAAACTTGTTACCGGTGAAGGCAAACGGGGAGGTACGGTTACGGTCTGTGTTGTCCAGCAGAATTTCAGGGATCTTGTCAATGCCCAGCTTCAGGTACATGTTGTCGCCTTTGTCTAAAGGAACTTTGGCGGTACGCTCCAGTTCATCTAGCACCTCGGTCAACTTTTTACCTATGAAAACAGACATGATGGCGGGCGGGGCCTCATTGGCTCCTAAGCGGTGGTCGTTGCTGGCAGAGGCAATGCTGGCGCGCAGTAAATCTGCATAGCGGTGAACCGCTTTGATGGTGGTAATGAAGAAGGTCAGGAATTGCAGGTTCTCCTTTGGTCTGCGGCCAGGCGCGAACAAGTTCACCCCGGTGTCAGTGCTCAGGGCCCAGTTGTTGTGCTTCCCGCTGCCGTTTACGCCGGCAAACGGTTTTTCATGCAGCAACACTTTCAGGTCGTGCTTCTCGGCTACGCGGTCCATCACATCCATCAGGATCTGGTTGTGGTCTACGGCCAGGTTCGCCTCTTCAAAGGTAGGGGCGCACTCAAACTGGTTGGGAGCCACTTCATTGTGGCGCGTTCTCAACGGAATTCCCAACTTATGGGCTTCAACCTCAAACTCAACCATGAAGGCATGCACCCGTGACGGGATAGCACCAAAGTAATGGTCTTCCAGCTGCTGGCCTTTGGCCGGGGCATGGCCAAATACGGTTCTGCCGGCCATTACCAGGTCTGGACGGGCGTTATACAGCGCACGGTCTACCAGGAAATACTCCTGCTCTATACCCAGCGTAGCGGTTACCCTAGAAACGTCTTTGTCAAAATATTGGCAAACATCTACGGCGGCTTTCTCTACCAGCGTTAAGCTTTTCAGCAAGGGCGCCTTGTAGTCAAGTGCCTCACCGGTGTAAGAAACAAAGATAGTAGGGATACAAAGGGTCTTGGCACCGGTGCTCTCAATAATAAAAGCGGGCGAAGTGGGGTCCCAGGCGGTATAGCCGCGGGCTTCAAAGGTGTTTCTAATGCCCCCGTTGGGGAATGAGGAAGCATCTGGCTCCTGCTGCACCAGGGCGCTGCCCTTGAAGTTTTCAATAGCGCGTCCGTCTGAGCTGAGGTCAAAGAACGAATCGTGTTTTTCAGCGGTCTCCCCGGTTAACGGCTGAAACCAGTGGGTGTAGTGGGTGGCCCCTTTGCTTAACGCCCAGGTTTTCATGGCAGCTGCCACGGCATCAGCCAAATGGCGGTCTACTTTGCTGCCGGTTCTAATGGCAAACTGGAGGCGCTTGAAATAGTCTCCAGACAGGGTGGCTCTCATGGCCTCCAGTCCAAAAACGTTGCACCCGTAATAGTCAGAGATTTTCTCAGAAGGTTGCTTCACCTCTACTGGCGGCCGTTGGTTTACCAACTCAAGCGCCTTAAAACGAAGAATGGCCATTGATTTGTTTGTAGTTTTTTATTTAGATGACCAAATGTAGCACAAGAAATACAACATGCAATAGATTGACCTCTGTTTCTAGGGTGTTTTTTATCCAAATTAACAGTTTGATCACTGACACCCATTATTTCAGACAGTGTTTTATCAATTTTTCATAGTTTTTTCCTGCACAGAGGGTAAAAATAACAGGTGTTAGCTTTTACAGGGAGGCACTCCAATGGACACGGAGAAAGAGTATATTTGCTTTGTGAAAAATATTATAGCCAGATCCTTGGCCTACTTCCTCTTCTGGACAGGCTTTTTTCTGATTTGCCGGGCGTTGTTCCTGAGCTACCAACACGCCAGGGCCGCTGAATTAACAGCCGCTGAACTAAGCAAGACCTTTCTCTATGGCCTCCGGATGGATGCCTCGTTTGCGGCTTACCTGAGTGTGATTCCCTTTCTGCTCTTCCTGAACGAAGCCGCTTTTAAAAAGCCGGTGTTTTTAAAGGTTGTCTCTGCCTACACCCTTATACTACTGCCCGTGATGGTGCTCCTGGTCATCTCTGACCTGGAGCTGTATTCGGCCTGGGGGTTTAGGCTGGATTCTACCCCGTTGCAGTACCTGAACACCCCGGCAGAGATGGCCGCTTCTGTGGCGTCTGCCCCTGTATTTATTTTACTGCTCCTGTTTGTTTTGCTATGGGCCGCCGGCGCTTTTGCCTTTATGTTTGTCAGGAACCGCTGGATTTTCTCTACCCCTAAAAAAAGGCAACACCTGGTGGTGGAGCTCGTGCTGAGCCTGCTGATGCTGGCGTTGCTGGTGTTACCCATTAGGGGCGGTTGGCAACAGATTCCGTTGAACCAAAGCGACGTGTATTTCTCCCAGAAGATTTTTGCCAACCACGCCGGGGTCAATGTTCCCTGGAATGTGATGCATTCCCTTATTAAGAAGAACCACAGCACCAGGAACCCGTACCTTTACCTGGGGAAAAACCAGGCTTCGGCGCTGGTACAGGATCTGTACACCCCAAAAGCAGATTCTGTCCCTTCCCTGCTTCGGGTGAAAAAGCCTAACATCCTGTTCATTATCCTGGAAAGCTACACCGCCAAATTAGTGGGCGCATTGGGTGGGCCAGCTGGTGTAACCCCTAATTTAGATGCCCTGGCCAGAGAGGGGGTGCTTTTCTCCAATATCTATGCAGCGGGGGACCGCAGCGAAAAAGGCATGGTGGCTCTTCTGAGTGGCTACCCCGTGCAGACTACCACTTCTATCATAAAGACCCCCAAGAAGACAGAGCGCCTGCCCCAGCTGGCCTCTGAACTGAAGAAAGCTGGCTACCATACCAGCTATTACTACGGCGGCGAGCTGGCGTTTGCCAACATCAAGTCTTACCTGATCAACGGGCAGTATGATTTCCTGATGGAGAAGTCAGATTTCCCCCGTGAAAGTTACAATTCAAAATGGGGCGTGCATGACCATATCCTGTTTGAGAAGGTGCTCCAGGACCATCAGCAGCCCAGGCAGCCTTTTTTCACCACCGTTTTCACGCTCAGCAGCCATGAGCCCTATGACATTCCCATCCCGGCCAAGTTCAGGGGAAGGGATGAGGAAACCCAGTTTAAAAACTCCTTTTATTATACAGATTGGGCGCTAGGCAAGTTTATAGCTGAGGCAAAGAAGCAGCCGTGGTGGCAGAATACACTGGTGGTCTTGATCGCTGACCACGGACACCCCTTCCCTGGGCGGGATCAAAATGACGCCCCCAGCAAATTCAGGGTTCCGTTGGTTCTGGCCGGCGGGGCTTTGGCGGTGAAAGATACGGTAGTCACGCACATTGGCTCCCAGACAGATCTGGTGCCCACCCTGTTGCAACAGTTGGGGTTACCCCATGACCACTTCGCCTGGAGCAAGAACCTGCTGGACGCCAAAGCTACCCCGTTTGCCTTCTACGTTTTCAATGATGGGTTTGGCATGGTCACACCGCAGGGCACTGTCACCTTTGACAATGTGGCCAAACAACCCATTCAAAGAGACTCCGCCGTGTCTGATCTGCAGGTGGAACAGGGAAAAGCCTACATGCAAACCAGCTTTGCTGATTTCCTGAAGAAGTAAGCCGTTTGCGTTTTGGAGCTGTTTTCAGAAAAACAGCTCCAAAACGCAAATAATTTTGATACCTGCTCTTCAGAGGCATGGTATAATATAAATCTTACCGTCTGGAGACACTGACCACCTGTTGTCACAAGTTAAAACTCGCCTCTGTGGGCTTTATGAGGGGCCCACTGGCTTCTAAAGGAGCAGGTTAGCTTACATTGAAAGGGAAGTAGCGCTGGCGCTAGACCTTTGTCCGGTGACAACGGATGCTGCGGGTCTCCGGACTAGCCGGAGCCGCCGCTAAAAAATAGATGGCGTTTTCCCTGAAAGGCTGAGTGAAACATGGGTTGTGAAGTGTGAGCGTTTCTGCCTCTCCCAATCCCCGCCTCCTATTACTTTGGCATTGACAAGCTCTAGCGCTGGGCTGCGTTTTTGGCCTGTTTTTCTGAAAACAGGCCAAAAACAGGAACTCAATGGCTGAGGCAAGCATTTCATGTACATTCTCCGTACCTTTGCCCCCTGATTATGAAAAAGGTAGCTTTCTATACACTAGGCTGTAAGCTGAATTTCTCTGAGACCTCTACCCTGTCGCGCATCTTCCAGGAGCGCGGGTTTGAGAAGGTGGAGTTCACTGACACGCCCGATATATACGTCATCAACACGTGCTCCGTCACTGACAACGCCGACAAGAAGTGCCGGAAAGTGGTGAAGGAAGCCTTGAAGCATTCACCCAACGCGTTCATTACCATTGTGGGCTGCTACGCTCAGCTAAAGCCGAAGGAAATTTCCGAAATCCCTGGCGTAGACGCTGTGCTGGGCGCTGCCGAGAAATTCCAGCTGGTAGACATTCTGGAGACCTTTGAGAAGAAAGACGCGCCGCAGGTGCACGCCAGCGCCGTTTCTGAGGCCAATACCTTCGTGAACGCCTATTCTTTTGGCGACCGTACCCGCACCTTCCTGAAAGTGCAGGACGGCTGCGACTATTCCTGCACGTTCTGCACCATTCCGCAGGCCCGCGGCAAGTCCCGGAGCAACACCATTGCCAACGTGGTGAAAGAGGCGCAGGAAATTGGCCTTTCCGGCGTGAAGGAGATTGTGCTCACCGGCGTGAACACCGGCGATTTCGGGTTGCAGGAAGGCGTGCGCGTGGAGAATTTCTTCCAATTGGTGCAGGCGCTGGATCAGGTAGAGACCGTGAAACGCTTCCGGATTTCGTCCATTGAACCTAATCTGTTAAGTGAAGAGATCATTCAGTTCGTGGCAGGTTCTCAGCGATTTATGCCGCACTTCCACGTGCCCTTGCAGTCAGGGAGCAACAAGATTCTGAAGCTCATGCGCCGCCGTTACCTGCGGGAACTGTACGCCCAGCGTGTGGACTGGATCAAAACCGCCATGCCGCACGCCTGCATTGGGGTGGACGTGATTGTGGGCTTCCCCGGCGAGACCGAGGAAGATTTCCTGAAAACCTACAACTTCCTGAACGAACTTAATATCAGCTACCTGCACGTGTTCCCGTACTCTGAGCGCGCCAACACGCTGGCCATTGATTTACCCGGTGCCGTGCCCCAGAAAGAGCGCAACCGCCGCGCCGACATGCTCCGCATTCTGTCAGAGAAGAAGAAGCGCGCTTACTATGAGAGCCAGATCGGTTACGAAGGCAAAGTCCTCTTCGAGGCTGATATTACCGACGGTTACATGGAAGGCTTCACCGAGAATTACGTGCGCGTAGTGGCCAAATATGACCCGGTGCTGGTGAACGAGGAAAAGCACGTGCGCCTCACCAACATCACCCCGGCCGGCCTCATGGAAGCCGAAGAAACGTATCATGAACTTCTGGCGCATTAATTTCCGCCTACTAAAATTACCTAACGCAATGGCCCGGCTTTCTTCTGAAGGTCGGGCCATTGCGTTTATAGCCTCTTTTTCTGAAATCAGGCCAAAACCAGTTCTAACCAATAGTAGTGGGAGGCTGCGCCGAAGCTTCTTTCCGGGCCATGCGCTGCGCCAGCATACTGGCAATGATGAGTTGCAGGGCGTGGTACAGCATGAGCGGCAGCAGGATAATGCCCACCGTGTTGGCATCTGGGAACAGCACCTTTGACATGACCGTGCCGTGCACCAGTGATTTCTTGGAGCCGCAGAACATAGCCGTGATGCGGTTCTCCCGGCTGAACCCCAGCAGGTTACTGATCAAAGACGTAAGCCCCGTCACCAACAGGAACAGCGCCACCATGGCCCCGCCCAGCAGAAAGATGTCCAGCGCGCTGAACCCCGCAAACATGTTTCGGGCGAAGGAATCGCAGAAGGACGAGTACACGATGAGCAGGATAATGGTCTGATCGAAGAGTCTCAGGCGGCTTTTCTGCGCCTCGGCAAAGGCCCCGAACTTCCGGTTCAGCAGAATACCCAAGGTCACGGGCAGCACCACCTGGAGCATGAGTTTCAGGATCACGCTGGTCAGGTCCATGTCGGCGGCGGAGCTGGTGCTGGTGAAAAAACTCATCCAGACGGGCGTCATGAACACGCCAATGAGGCTGGAAATGCTGGCGTTGAAGATGGCCGCCGGAATGTTGCCGCCCGCAATAGACACCATCACCACCGACGACGACACCGTTGACGGCAAGGCCGCCACGTAAAACGCGCCCAGCCAAAGTGCGGGCGTGGCACTGTTGAGCGCTACCGCGTGGCTCCCCCACACCAAAAGGGGAAACAGCAGAAACGTGCTCAACTGTACCACCAAATGCAGTCGCCAGTCGCTGAGGCCGGCTTTCAGTTTGGCGGGGCTTAACCGAAGCCCGTAAAAGAAAAAGATGAGCGCTACGCCGTAGGTGGTAATTTCTTCCAGCGGCAAAGGTCCGTTTTCTTCCCCCAACTCCGGCCACAGATAGGCAAGCACAATCATGGCCAGCAGAAACAGCAGAAAGGTGTCTAGCCCCACGCGCTGCAAAAGCCCCGGCAGGCTAATTTTTTTCTTTGTGGCGCTGGCGGAGGTGGCTTCTTTCATGTGCGGCTGGTTGGGAACGGCGAAGAATGGTTTTGCGAGGCAAAGGTACGAAGGTCAAATAAATCTGACCTCGCCTACCCATACCCTCCCGTAGGGGCAAAGGTTACTCTTTTACAAGAGAGAATTCCTTATCAGGAAGGGCCGGAAAAGCAGACGCTGTTTTTGTCCTGTTTTTCCAAAAACAGGTCAAAAACGCAAAGGGCACGAACCTTTTAGAGCAGTCTATGCTGTCGCAAAGAAACTTTCTTTCCCGCTTTTACCCTGTCCGGTTATCACACACTTACTGTCCGATTCCGGACACTTGCAGCCTTTGATAAATTTCCCAAACAATTGTATATCAAATAATTGCCATGTTTAAAAGCATTTGGTCAGAATCTTGCCAAACGGGATACAGCTGTTGTGCGATAGAAGCAGGGGAAGCAGCCTATAGAAAGAAAATGATTCAGTGAAGCAACCAAACACCAACTAACTACATCTTTCCTTTCAAAGCGCTTGACCCCTTACTCCTACAACTGATCTAACTCCTTAGCATTCCCCTTTATGAAAAAAAGCAATCAACTCTTCCTCCTTGCTTGTCTCAGTCTCTGTTGTTTCTTTCAGGCCCTGGCCCAAAGTTCAACGGGCATTACCGGAACGTTGGTAGACTCCAAAGGCGAGCCGCTAAGCTACGGAACGGTGGCCCTGATCCGGAAAGCCGATGCGGCCGTGGTAGACGGTGCCGGCGTGGAGGTGAATGGCCATTTTAAGCTGAAGAGCCCCGCCCCCGGCACCTATTTCCTGAAAGTGACCGCCATGGGCTATGGCACGCTGGAGACTCCGGCGTTTGTGGTGAACCAGGCGGGCTTTCAGAAAGAGTTCGGGAAACTGGCGCTGGCCCAGGATGCAAAGATGCTGCAGGAAGTGACCGTAGAATCTATGCGCCCCACCATCATCAACCACCCAGACAAAATGGTGGTGAGCGTGGAAGGCACCGTAATGGCCGCCGGCAGCACCGCCATGGAAGTTTTGTCAAAATCGCCGGGCGTGTGGGTAGACCAGGACGGCAACATCCAGCTCAACGGAAAGGCCGGCGTACGGGTCATGATTGACGGCAAGCTGACCTACATGAGCGGCAAACAGCTGCAGACCATGCTCCAGTCCATGCCCGCCGACAATATCAAGGACCTGGAGATCATCACCAACCCTTCGTCTAAATTCGATGCCGAGGGAAACTCCGGCATCATCAACATCAACCTGAAGAAAAACCAACTGACGGGTCTCAACGGCAGCGTGTACACCGGCTACCAGTACAACAAACTGCACGGTTACTCGGCGGGCACCAACATCAACTATAAGAGCGGCCAGTGGAATTCTTTCCTGAACGCCGATTTCGGTCGTCGGACGAATTTGCGCACCAATACCATGACCAGGCTTTTCTGGCAGGAAGGCCAGCCCACCAGTTTTGACCAGCGGGGGCGCGAGGAAACCTTTAGAAATGTGCCGTCGGTGAGGCTGGGCACCGATTACCAGCTGAACGACCAACACAGCTTTGGGGCGATGGCGTATGTGATGACCGTAGACTATGACAATTCCTTCGTGACGGAGACGTATCTGCGCAACAGCAATCCTTTGGAAGACTCCCTCATCAGCGCCCGGAACCTGATTGACGCCGATTACTTCAACATCACCCTAAACGGGCACTACGCCTATAAACTGGATACCCTGGGCAGTTCCCTGTCCGCCGACGTGGATTACGTGAAAATCACCGACAACAATGACGCCGGGTTCTTCAACAGCGGCCAGTACGTGAACCAGGCACCGCAGCTCCGGCTGGAGCAGTTGGGCAGCTACAATCCTACCACTTTCCATATCTACTCGGCCAAGGCCGATTTCACCCGCAAATTCCAGAACAAGAGCAAGTTGGAGGCGGGTCTCAAAACCAGTTACGTGGAATCTGACAACGAGCTGCAGTTCTATTTTGTAGAGGGGAATTCCCGGCGGCCAGATTCCAAGCGCAGCAACCATTTTATATATAGAGAGAACATTTACGCGGGCTACGCCAATTACAGTGCCAACCTGGGCGAGCGTTGGAGCGTGCAGGCAGGGCTACGGGCGGAGCAAACGGTGTCTAAAGGCCGGTCAGTGACCTTGAAGCATACCACGCCCCGCCGTTACCTTGATTTCTTCCCCAGCCTGTTTGTTCAGCAGAAAGTGACAGACAACTACCAGTTGACCTACAACTACAGCCGCCGCATCAACCGGCCGCAGTACGATGACCTGAACCCGTTCATTTTCTACCTGGACCCTCTCACCTGGGCACAAGGCAACCCGGCCCTGCGGCCGCAGTACACGCATTCGTTCCAGGTGTCACAGACGTTCAAGAAAGACTACATTCTCACGCTAGGTTACGCGCACACCAAAGATTTCATCGCGGAAGATTCCGGTGCAGAACAATGAAACCAACACCACTATCTTTTCCCAGCGCAACGTAGATGCCTTCAAGAACCTGAACGGTACATTGGTGGTGCCGGTACGCATCATGAAGAAATGGGAGGCGAGCAACAACCTGGGCTTCGGGTTTCAGTCTTTTACCACGTATGTGCAGGAGAACCAGCCTATTTTGAACGAGCAGTTCTACTACATGCTCAACTCCAACCATACCCTTCAGTTGCCGCACAAGATAAAGATGGAGCTGAACCTGGGCCTACAGGGGCCGCAGGCCTATGGGCTCTACACCATTGAGCGTACCTGGTGGCTGGACTCCGGTGTAAAGCGTTCTTTCCTGAAAGACAACCTGGACGTGAGCCTCACCGTGACCGATATCTTCAGAACCCGCAAGGTGGTGGGCTCTGCCAACTTTGACGGCAACATCAACGCCTTTGACCAGTACTTCGCGGCGCAGAGCTTTCGGGTGAACCTGCGCTACCGCTTCAGCAAAGGCCAGAAGTTTGAGATGCAGCGCCGTTCCACCAACCTGGAGGAACTCAACCGCGCCGGAGGCAACTAGAGGTCATTTCCTGCTGGCAATGGCCTTGCCATTAGAATACCTAATACTGCCTGACAAATGGTATTTTCTGTTTTTGGCCTGTTTTTTAAAAAGTAGGCCGAAAACAGAAATTAAGAAAGCCTTCCTTCATGGAGGGGGCAGCTACTAATCTTACTGCGTTTTGGGGCTGATTTGATAAAAACAGCCCCAAAACGCAAATTCTCCCTTACTCTACCAGGCCCTCCCTTTCCTCCAGAGAAAATATTTTTATTAAAACAGTACAGTACCTTGCGTTACATAGTACCTTATTATATATTTGCTCCATCAACAGAAATAATTCCTCTAACCCCTACTACTATGGAAAATTACCAGATCCTTCACCTCTTCGCCCAAATATTCCTCTTTTTGGCCACCTTCACCTTAGGTATGGTGGGGTATGTGCTGCTGTCTTCACACGTGGGTAAAAAAGTGCGTACAGGATCAAATCAGCCGCTCCGGTTTAGCTAAGGCTTTTTTTTTGATAATGTGCCTTGCATTACATAGTACTATAGATAAATAGAAACACTAATATCTCTGACATGAAAAAGCTTTCTCAATTCCTCTTCTTACTGGTCGCCCTGGCCTTCACTGGCCAGGCTGCCATGGCCCAATCTACGGGTTCCCTCACCGGCCGGGTAGTAGATGAAAAAGGCGAACCCCTCAGCTACGGCACCGTGGCCTTACTCAAAGCCGATGACAAGACTGTTCTCACCGGCACGTCCATTCAACTGGACGGGACATTCTCTCTGAAAACTCCCGGCAAAGGAACTTACCTGCTGCGCATCAGCGCCATGGGGTTTACCCATCATGACCTGGCTCCCTTTGATGCTCCCGCGGCAGGTTTTACCCGTGATTTTGGGAAAGTAGTACTGAAACAGGATTCCAAAATGCTCAAGGAGGTGACCGTGCAGAACCTTCGGCCCAGCGTAGATGTACAGCCCGATAAGATGGTGGTGAGCGTAGAGGGAACAGCCATGGCTGCCGGCAATACCGCTTATGACGTGCTGGCCAAGTCGCCGGGCGTATTTGTAGACCAGGACGGGAACATCCAGTTGAACGGAAAGCAGGGCGTAAAAGTGATGATTGATGGCAAACTCACCTACCTGGACGGCAAGCAACTCCAAACCATGCTGCAGGGCATGCCCGCAGACAATCTGAAAAATTTGGAGATCATCGCCAACCCATCGGCTAAATATGATGCGGAGGGAACCGGGGGCATCATCAACCTCAACCTGAAGAAAAACAACCTGGACGGGCTGAACGGCAGCGTGTACGGCGGTTACCAGAACAATACCAAAAGTGGCGGCAACGGCGGCCTCAACCTCAACCTGAAGCAGGGTAAATGGAGTTCATTTGCCACCGTAGACCTGGCCCAGCGCCCGCGCAAGAGAACCTTTACCATGGACCGTGTTTTTGCTAATGAAGGCACTACTGCTTTGCTTACCCAGGCAGGGAAAGAAGAAGGCAGTTCCTTCTCCCCTTCCATGCGCGTAGGGACTGACTATGACCTGAACAAAAACCATAGCATGGGCGGCACAGTAAGCCTTTCCAGCATTCGTTCCACCTCTGGGGTGGCCACTAATTCAGTTTTAGACGACCCAACCCAAGCAGGACGGCTGTACAACCAGACCACCACCCACAACAGGCAGCGGTACCACAGCGCCTCTTTCAATGCTCACTATACCGGCAAACTGGACACTTTGGGCACTACCCTTTCAGCAGATCTTGACGTGGTGCGCATCAAAGACAGCACCCCCAGTGATTTCCTGAACCTCCAAACCTTCAGCTATAAACCAGGCTCGGAGCAAGAATATTTTGAAACGCTTAACCCAACTGCTTACCAGATTTATTCGGCCAAGGTAGATTTTGTCCGTCCGCTGCCGTCCATGAAAGGAAAACTGGAACTGGGCGCCAAGGCCAGCTACGTGGAGTCTGACAACCAGATAGATTTTTACAGCCTTGACAAGGGCGAGCAGGTGCCGCACAGTGTCCGGAAAGGCGACCACTTCATTTATGACGAAAACATTCTGGCTGCGTACACCAACTTCAGCGCCAGCCTGAGCCCTAAATTCACTTTACAGGCCGGCCTGCGGGCCGAATACAACAATTCTGAGGGAAATTCCATCCCTAATAATAAAGTGACTCCCCGCTCCTACCTGGACTGGTTCCCCAGTGTGTTTGTGCAGCAGAAAGTCTCTGGAAACTATATGGTCAGCTACAACTACAGCCGCCGCATCTTCCGGCCCCGCTACAGCAACCTGAACCCGTTCCGGTTTTACATTGACGCCAACACCTACGCAGAGGGCAACCCGTACCTGAAACCGGAGTACACCAACTCGTTCCAGGTAACCCAGACCTACAGGAAGAACTATAACCTGACCCTGGGCTACGCCCACACCAAAGATGATATCTCAGAGGTGCCTTATTTCTACCCAGAGCAAAACGTGATGGTCTTCCGGCAAAGCAACGTGGAGAGCGCCACCACCAACGCCACCCTGACAGTGCCGGTTACGGTCACCTCTAAATGGAACATGAGCAACAATGTAACGGTGGCATACCAGAATTTTCAGACGTTGGTGAAGGAGAAGGTCATTGAGAATGCGCAAACCATGTTCATGGCCCAAACCAACCACAACATCTTGTTGCCTAAAGGTTTCAAAGCCGAAGTCAACGGTTCGTACCGGGGCAAAGGGGCGTTCAACGTGTATAAAACAGATCCGGCGGGTTGGGTAGACGTGGCTGTAAAACGCTCTTTCTTTAAAGATAAGCTGGATGTGAACCTGGCCGTGACAGATATCTTC
The DNA here is from genome assembly GCF_014138425.1 of Rufibacter ruber. Lineage (NCBI taxonomy): Bacteria > Pseudomonadati > Bacteroidota > Cytophagia > Cytophagales > Hymenobacteraceae > Rufibacter > Rufibacter ruber. The sequence goes on along the minus strand of NZ_JACJIQ010000007.1, from coordinate 5,918 downwards.
CGGACCCAGAGAATGAAGGGGATCTCTGTGGTGAACGGGAACACTAACAAGATTGACATGTACCACTCAAGCCAAAGCGTGCGCCTGAACCTGCGCTACCGCTTTCTTAAAGGCGAGAAATTTGAGGTGAAGCGCCGCAACGCCAGCCTGGAGGAGTTAAACCGGGCCGGCGGAAATTAACCTTCGCCCCTGACATTGCTTAGGCTTACAATATATTTTCTTAAATTGACCCACTAAACCTGCGGCCTGGGCAGTACTCAACGTAGCTGCCCAGGCTTAATTTGTAACCCTTATAGACCTTGACAGTGAGTATTTCAAGAAATTTGATGTTGGCTCTAGTAGCCGCCAGCACCTTTGCTGCCTGCAAAAATGAAACGCCCGCAGAGAAACCTGCGTCAGCAGCTGCCCAAGAAACAACGGCCGCAGATGATTCAACCGCCACGGCTGACCCTGCCGGCCAGACTCTTTCCCCCGCCCAGGCAAACCCAGAGATAGTGTACATCAATTCTGATTCGCTCCTGACCAAATACCAGTTTTTCAAAGATGTGAAATCACGCCTTGAGGCCAAAGCCAAACGCCTGGACAGCGATTTCAGAAGCAAAGGCGAGGCGTTTCAGCGCGAGGTAGGCCAGTTTCAGCAGCAGGCAGCCGGCATGACCCAGGAACAACGCGCCTCTACCGAGCAGCGTCTGGGCCAGAAACAGCAGCAATTGGCAGCCCAGCAGCAAAGTGCCGGCAACCAGTTGGCCAATGACGAGAACGAGGAGATGAAGAAGATCTATGAGAAAGTAGAGAGTTATCTTAAAAAGTTAAGTGCTGACCGCGGCTATAAAATGGTTTTAACCTATACCCGGGGCAACAGCGCTATTCTATACGGTGACAAATCGTTAGACATCACCACTGAAGTAATCAAAGGCCTGAACGAAGAATACGCTAAAACTAAAAAGAAATAAGCTTATCTTACTTCTTCCTAAATCTAAAAAAGCCGACGCCACCGTCGGCTTTTTTTTGTGGGGGTGGGGTGGTGATTTCATCCAGATTTCTGTTTTGGGGCTGTTTTCTTGAAAACAGCCCCAAAACAGAAAGGGGGCTTCTTTCCTTGGTTGGAGACCGTTCTTGTTTTGCCTTCCCAGCGCAGAAACATGGTGCCCTACTTGTATTACAGTTCCTCTAACGCCTTCCCGGTGTCCCTCCCCCAGAGTAAATGTTTGCTGCTCCCTACCACCTGCCCGCCGTAGATCCCTTTATGGCCAGAGAACAGATACGCAACCACGCAGGCCAAACCGGCATACATACCGCAGCCACTCCCAAAGAGTTCAACCGCCATAAAGGTACACGCCAGCGGAGTGTTGGCGGCACCGGCAAAAACTGCCACAAAGCCAAGGGCGGCCAACATCTCCAACGGCAGCGGAAGCCACGGGAACAAGGCATTGCCCAGGGTGGCACCAATAAAAAACAGCGGCGTCACCTCACCGCCCTTAAAGCCACAACCCAGGGTCAACGCCGTTAAGAACAGTTTCAGGGCGAAATCATACCCAGGCAAAGGGGTTTCAAACGAGGCGACAATGGTGGGAATGCCCAATCCCACATAGTTGGTGGTGCCCAGGGCCCATAGAACCAGCAGCAGCAAGACACCGCCAATGGCAGGCCGCAAAGGGCGGTACGCAATGGTGGTTTTAAAAATAGCGGCCACCGCATGAGAAGCACCGGCAAACCCTCTCGCCACCACCCCAAAGCAGATCCCCGCCAAAAGGGTGGCCCCCAGTGACAGCACAGTGAAAGCAGGCGGCACCACCTCCGGATAAACCGTATGGCCCACCCCCCAACTCAGCGTGACCCAGTGCGCAAAACAGGCCGTTAAAAAGCTGGGCAACAGCGCGTGGTACCGGAGCTGGCCTATCAGAAAGACCTCTAGCCCAAAAACAGCACCGGCCAGCGGCGTACCAAACACTGAGGCGAACCCGCCGCTCACGCCACAGATCAGGAGCACCTGCCGGTCCCGCGGGCGGAGCTTCAGCCACGGGGTCAGTTGATCTGCCAGGCTTCCGCCCATCTGAACGGCAGTCCCCTCCCTTCCGGCGGAGCCGCCCACCAGGTGGGTAAGCACAGTGGCCAGCATGACCAGCGGGGCCATCACGAAGGGGATTCTGGCAAGGCTAGGCTTCTGGATTGTCTGGAGAAGCAAGTTGTTCCCTCCTTCTGAGCCTTTGCCCCCATACTGGTACGCAGCCCCAATAAGGAAACCCGCTACCGGAAGAAGGTAAAGTACCCACGCGTGCGTCTCGCGGTACTGGGTAACGAACTCCAGCAACACCAGAAAAAGAGCAGAGGCAGACCCGGAGACGCCCCCCACCAGAAGCGAAATGAAAACCCAGCGCAAAAGGTAGCTCAGCAGCACCCCGTGCCCCTGCCGGTGAAACGCTTTTTTAGGGGATAGTTGGGCAAGTAGATGTTGTAGAAACGGCATGTGCCTAGATTAAAAAAAACCTGCAGTAGCCTTTCAGGCGAAGGCAAGCCAACAGGTTGCTAAGACAGACTGCCTAAAAGTAACAGGAAAAGCAAATTCTTCCTTTTGCATGCCGAAGGATCTTTTGAAATATTTCTGTTTTGGGGCTGTTTTTAGAAAAGCAGCCCCAAAACAGACGATGCCTACTCATACCGAAGCGATTCAATAGGATCCAGCTTAGATGCTTTGTAAGCAGGGTAGTACCCCGAAATCAGACCAACGGTAATACAGGTGGCCATCCCTACAAACATCCAGAGCCACGGCACAATGAATTCGCCCTGACCTATGAGAATAGAGATGCCGTTGCCCATTAATACCCCAAATATGATTCCGGCAATGCCGCCCAGGACACAGATCACAATGGCTTCAATCAGGAACTGCTGCCTGATTTGCTTGATGGTGGCACCCAGGGCTTTTCTAATGCCAATCTCGCGGGTACGCTCAGTGACGCTGACCATCATGATGTTCATTAAACCAATGGAGGCCCCCAGCAGGGTGATAAACCCTACTAAAACCCCAAAAGATTTCACGTAGCCGGTAATATCATCCAGAGTCTTCGCCACAGAGTCACTGCGGGTGATTTCAAACGAGTCTTCCTGCCCCAGCGGGTCCTGCCGAAGCTTGCGCATGATACCGGTGGCTTCGTCCATGACAAAGGCCAGGCTGGTATTGTTGGTAATGACAGATTTAATGGAAAACGTCAGTGGCTGACTGGTAGGAATTTGGGTGGCCGTCTCTAAAGGGATAATGATCATCCGGTTGCTTCCGCCGCCGCCCAGTCCGCCGCCTTCATCTTTGATGGTGCCCACTACCTTGAACCTGCGGCCCAGCATGACAATGTTCTGCCCCACGGCACTTTGTTTAGGGAAGAGTTTTTTGGCCACCTCTGGCCCAATGATGGCTACCGGCGCCCCGCTTTGGTGCTCCAGGCTGGAGAAAGGGCGGCCTGCCTCCAGGTCATACGTTTCATTGGCCAGGAAATTCTCATCTCCCCCCTGCACACTGATGTTTGGGTTAGTCTTGATGCTCCCGGCTTTCACCGTGGTGGCGCCAGAGATTTGGGTGGCCACGCTTACCCGCGCCTTGCCTTCCATAAGCTCCTTGTAGCGCTTGGCCTGGAATTCGGTAATGTTAGGGTACACCTTGTTCTGCTTTCCGCCGCGGCTGCCGCGCCCCTCCCACTTCTTCTCTATGTCAAAAGAATTGGCCCCCAAGGTAGAAAAGGTACTGGAGACCGAATACTTGATACCCTCAATTGCCGTTAACATACCAACCAGGGCGGTGATGCCTATGGCAATGATCATAGCCGTGAGCACCGTTCTCAGGAGGTTGCTTTTAATGGACCGAAAGCCTTCCTTGATGTTTTCAGTATAATTCATAGTGGGTGAAAAAGAGCAGTACAGAAATAGGGTATCTGTCGTAGAAAGCAAAGAAATCTTACTACCATAAAAGTAATGGTTTTCCGGTTTACTGCCTGATTTTCTTAAATTTGTTTAAAACTGTTTGTAAATGAAGAAGATGATGCGCCGTTTGCTGGGGGTTGTGGCGGTTTTTCTGCTGGCGGGAACGCACAGCTGGGCCTCTTACCTGCTGCTGCCCATGGACAAAGACCAGAAGAACCACCTCAAGGCCTATGGTGTGGCGTACTGGGCCCTGCAGCGGCAGGTGGAGGTTGACTGGCTCCTGAACTACCGGGGCGGCTCGTTCGCCTTCAAACATGCTCAGCCACTGGAGAATGAGCTGGTGGTGCGGGGTATTGGTTACCAAACCATCTCAGATGCGCAGTACAACCAGATTCTGCAGGAGATTGGGGCCCCTGAGTCTAACATGGATGTGATGAAACTGGAGAAGGCGCCTAAAATTGCAGTTTACTCCCCTAAATCAAAACAACCCTGGGATGACGCCGTGACCCTGGTACTCACCTACGCCGAGATCCCTTATGACGTGGTGTATGACCCAGATATTCTGGAAGACAAACTGCCCAAATATGACTGGCTGCACCTGCACCATGAAGATTTTACCGGGCAGCAGGGAAAGTTTTACGCTGCCTTCAGAAACGCCCCTTGGTACATAGAGCAGAAGCGGGAATCTGAGGCCATTGCCAAGCGGTTTGGGTTCAGCAAGGTGCCTGAGCTGAAAGGTGCGGTGGTACAGCGCATCAGGGACTTTTGCGCCGGCGGGGGCTTCATGTTTGCCATGTGCTCCGCCACCGACACGTATGACATTGCCCTGGCGGCACACGGCGTTGACATCACCGAAGTGATGTTTGATGGTGATCCGGCTGACCCGCAGGCGCAACAGAAGCTGAAGTTTGAGAACACCTTTGCCTTCAAAGACTTTACCCTGATCAGAGATCCCTTCCACCCTGAGTTTTCCAACATTGACAATTCACAGTTGGAGCGGGGGCTGCGCGAAGGCAGTGATTACTTTCAGCTCTTCACCTATTCAGCAAAGTGGGATCCCATTCCCACCATGTTGACCCAAAACCATGAGAAAACCATTAAAGGGTTCATGGGGCTGACCACCGGTTTCAAGAAAAGACTGATCAAATCTGACGTAGTGATTATGGGCGAAACCAAATCCATTGACGAGGCGCGTTACATCCATGGCACCTTCGGGAAAGGCACCTGGACGTTCTATGGTGGCCATGACCCAGAGGATTACCAGCACTTTGTGGAGGAAGAACCCACTGATCTTTCCCTGCACCCTAACTCACCCGGCTACCGGTTGATTTTGAACAATATTCTGTTCCCGGCGGCCAAGAAGAAAAAGCAGAAAACGTGATGGATTGTTGATTGCTGATTGTTCTAAAAAAAGGCTTCCGTTTTGGGGCTCATTTCCAGAAATGAGCCCCAAAACGGAAGCCTTTTTTTGTTGTATAAAGAAAAACTCAAGTGACCATTTCATAAATTACTTTTAGTACCTTACTGAGAGTCTTCCTTTTTATGCTGAATCACTACGTCTGGCACTCTTTCAATGGTTTCCATACCTATGAGTTTTCCATCCTGAAAATAATAAAATTGCTTGCCCTCGTCTGTCAAATTAATTTTATACACAGATTTTCCTTCGCTGAAAGAATATAAACTAGCCCCGAAATGTGTCTTTTTAAACTCTTCCTCCCCCATTCCAATCCTTGAATTGTAGGAAAGTGCCGCGCAGCCAGACAAAGAGATAAATAAGCAGATCGTAATTATTTTTTTCATAAGCTATTGGTGAAAGAAAGTGAAGAAAAGCTCTTAGCCATGCTTAACCCCAAAAAGCAAAAAGCGCTCCATGTCTTCCACAGTTGCGCTTTTACTTAGACAATCACTATATAGTGAAGCTGTTTAGAGTTTTTGATTTTGGTTGAATTTTCGGATAAACAAGGCTGTAAAGGCTAGCAGATGCAGGGCAAGCCAGTGCTGCGCCCTGG